>NZ_DEIR01000010.1:212176-312872 GCF_002352555.1 Psychrobacter sp. UBA2769
GCTATTTATACAACCTTTATAAATAAAATGACGCTCTATCAAATTGCTGCTTATAAATAGCTACAAACCGTTATTTATCGCTGATTGACAGTTTATTGTCTGCTAAAAGTCATCGTTAAAATAATGACGATAAGTGTTATCAATCAAAGACATAAGCAAATTAACGCTTTTTAGCGCTAGCGAAATAGGGTCGGGTAATGCTACACTATGTCAATTGTAACAAAATATGTGAGAAGACAGCCATGAACCAACGAACCATAAAAACAGCGATAGCCGTTACAGGTACTGGTCTTCATAGTGGTCAACCTGTTGACTTAGAGTTTCATCCACAGCCTATCAATACTGGTATCGTATTTGAACGTTCTGATATTGTCGGTAGCAATCCTATTCCTGCCAGTGCCTTTTTGGTACAAGATACCATGATGTCATCGAATCTCGTATTTGGTGGCACCCGTGTGGGCACCGTTGAGCATTTGCTCAGTGCGGTTGCAGGACTTGGCGTTGATAACCTGTTAATCCGCGTATCGGCGTCAGAGATACCGATTATGGATGGTAGTGCTGCCCCATTTGTGGGCCTGCTGCTACAAGCAGGATTTTGTGAACAAGAAGCGGCAAAGCGCTTTATTAAGATTGTGCGCCCAGTACGCGTCAAAGTTGACGATAAATGGGCAGAGCTACGCCCTTATGAAGGCTTTGAGCTCAATTTTGAGATTGATTTTGATCATCCGGCCATTGATAAAGATTTTCAGCATGCACAATTGCAGTTTTCAACGCAAAACTTCATTGAGCAATTGAGCTCAGCGCGTACTTTTGGTTTCTTACGTGATATCGAAACCTTGCGTCAGAACAACTTGGCGTTAGGCGGCAGCATGGACAATGCCATTGTCATTGATGATGCAAGTATCCTTAATGAAGAAGGTTTACGCTTTAATGATGAATTTGTACGTCATAAGATTTTAGATGCGCTAGGCGATTTATATCTGATTGGTTATCCGATTTTAGGTCGTTTTAATGCGTATAAGTCTGGTCATGCACTAAATAATATGTTGGTACGTGAGATATTATCCGATTCTGATAACTTTGAAATTGTAACTTTTGATGACAATGTAACCTGTCCTATCGAATATTTACCATTAAATGGTTTAACAGTTGAAGGATGAATACAGGAATATACACGAAGTATCGAAACATTTACGCAATATTACATAAGATGGTTATAAGTAGCGCTAAATAATATTCGTTTAAATAGATATTTTCTTTCTCATTTTACCAATAACCTGCTTCAGAGTAGGTAAAATAAAAGATGTGGGAAATAATAAAATCATCTGTCAGTGAGGTTCACATTGTGAATGGCACTGACAGATGATTTTTTTTGTTGACGGAATTACAAAAACGCAGCTTTAACGGCGTCAATTACGGGTTTAATTTACATAAGTTTACAGAGTAAAGTGGGGGTTTTTACGGATTAATCAGGCGCAAAAGTGCCTTTTTGAGATTTTCATCAGTGGTGACATGCTCTGCAGCCTGTGATATAGTCCGCTTTGTGTTTTGGCTAAGAGCCTGATTTTCATGGGCTTTACGAGGCTTTGATAAGGGTGCCGACAAGGCTTGTGATGATTTAGGATAATCGTTATGGGCAGAATTTTTGGCTACTACGACGCGGATTTGCTTGAGTTGTTTAAATGTAATTGACTGCTCTGTTAACACCTGCAAATAAGCGCTCTGTAAATAGCGAATATGATTGGCGGCAGTCATCGAGCCCACACTGAGTATGAGTTGCTCAGAGGTTAAGCCCACGACCCAGCAGTTATCGAGGATTTCCTCAGGTAGACAATCTACCAAAAGCTCTTTTACTTCGGTCGTAGCTTGCAGATATAAACGCATATTATCAGCCAATGTTTGAGGTAGCGCACTACCAGCAAAGGCTTGATGATCGATAAGTTTAGCAAGTCGGTTAGGTTGTTTTTTTGACATCGTGAACACTCATCTAATAGGTGACAAAATCGATATTCATCATAAACAGCGAGCTTTTGTACTAAGGATTTTATCATGTTTATTTCATGGTCGTCTTCCCTAAATTAATTCATGCTTTGTCACGGATGACGAGCAATCCTGTATTCACAATAGGTAGTAAATTTATGAAACAAGCTTTATTAATTTTGTCAGTATTGGGAATGGGTATAGCACAGACGAGTGGTGCTGTCGAAACAACCTTTCAACCAAATAATACCTTGAGTCATACCATCACCAATATCTCTACTTCTGCGAACTACGGTTCAAGTCGCAATATCTATAGCACTAAAAGTGGTGCTTATGTCTCAAGCAATGATGAAATCAGTCAAGCAATTGACAATCTTAGTGCCCATGCTAAGCAAAAAGAATATCAGCTTGCCTCGCTAACCAGCCGCTTGTCTTATGAGCAGCGTCAGCAGCAAGCAAGCTCAGTGCCAGATCGTTATTCTGCACCTGCGATTGCCGCCGCCAATGCTTCACGTGTGGCGCTATCTAGCAGTAGTGGTTACTGTGCTCGTTATGTGCGTAAAGCCCTACAATCAGCGGGTTATGAATTTACGCCTAACCCTTCAGCGTATCAGTATGCCTCTCGTGGCACATTGGCCCAAGCTGGCTTTACCAAAATCAGTAACAATACGCAGCCACAAGTAGGCGACGTCGTGGTCTATGATCGCACCTCAAGACGCCCGCATGGCCATATTCAAATATTTGATGGTAATGATTGGGTTTCTGACTTCCGTCAAAACAGCATTAGCCCATACAGCGGTCATCATAACTACACGACATGGCGCGATTCAAAATACGTCGATGATGCATCAGATCGCGGTATCTACCTTGCAATGGCTGACAAATAAGCAGCAGCTAGATGTAACGTAATTCAAAAGTTTTCTCCGAACCCAGTAATGCTCTTTATGACATTACTGGTTTTTTTTGCTTGGCATAAAGAGGTTATTTGATTAAAGAAGCTATGTAGTTGGAGAAGGTGCTTAATTTAAGCAGCTATCTAGCCAGTGCTGCCTGCTTATCAAATATTGACCAATATTGCAGATTGTGAAAATCGGGCGGGGAGGCGTGTTTGGGCGCAAAATATAACGCCGTTGTACCAAGCCTTGTACCAAACGTCGTAGCAAAGCTTAAAATCACACAAGGATGAATGTATTCAATGGCAGTATCATCGATAAAAGCCTTTGCGTTGGATAGTTGGCTTAAGGGCAGAGTAAAGCTGCGTTGATAAAGATAAGAGTTAGCGGTGCTGGTATTAGGTGTCAATGAATCGATAGCAGGTTCGATTTGCGCTGATAAGGAGTTTTGCTCTGCGTTGGCAGTACCATTATTCGCAATGCCATTACTTGCAGGGCAATGGCTGGCTGTCCAGTTAATAAACGCCCGTGTTTGCCCATCAGGTTGTAAAAGCGGCGTTGGCGGCAGTGTCGCAGGATTACGATAGCTTGTAAACTCGTAAAGCGCATAACGACCGTCAGGGCTGGCATTAACTTCAATATAAGTGCTAGTTTTATTAGCATCCGCTCCATCAATACCAATCTCATTAACATCATTTATCGAAACGCTATTATTTATTAACCTGTCTGTTATTAAGCCACCTGCTAAAAAGCACTCAAGGCAAGTTTGCTCCCATAAATAATCTGCAAATCCTACCTGCGTCGGTTGCCATGTTAGCCAGTCTAATTGCGCCGCTAACGATTTAAGTGGCAGCGTTATTCGATAATCAAGCTGTAAATACCCCTCTGACTGCTGAGTGCTTCGGGTTATCTGTGCGGTTTGGGCTATCTGATTTGTTTGAGCTAAGGTTACGATGACTTCTACCTGAATGCTTTGTAAGTCTTCTATCGTCACGCCAAGAGTCTGGGCATCAGCGGCGAGGGTGTCGGTTGCGAGGCATAGATGAAAAGTTTGGCTCATAAGTCAATAATATCCGCAGTTTAATAGTATTAAAGATATCTTATAGGCGGTTCGCTATAAAATGAACACAGAGCTACTGGTATTAATTTTGTGCAGCCTCTGTCTGCGTAGGCACAGCAAGCAAGAAAAATGAATACCAGTAGCGCGTTATCATACTTGTACTGATTTTATGTAGGACTGACTATAAATAGAAAACAGGAAATATCTTATAAATAGCATAAAAGCCGCGAGCAAAATGCTGCGCGGCTTTTATTAGATAGGATAGAACATAAACTAAGCTGAAAATAACAACTTACTGCGCGTGACGAGCAAGGTTTGATAGCTTAGGATTGGCATGTGGGTTTTTACGTAATAACAGCGCCATACGACCAATTGAATGAACCAAAGAGGCATTAGCTGCCGCTGCAAGCTGAGCGCCGATGACATCGCGTTCTTCTTTGGTGCCAGCTGGCAGTTTTACTTTGATAAGTTCATGATCCGTTAAAGCGCGATCAATCTCTTCAGTGATGCTTGGGGTAATACCTTTGTTGCCAATCATAACGATAGGTTTTAGGTCATGACCAATGCCTTTTAGGCGTTTGATGGTAGCGTTATCGAGTTGCATATAATTCCTAGATGTTGGTAAAAATAAAAGATGGTGCTATTAAGAGCAGATAATGACCATTATAGATAATCTGGGGTCATCTTGCATGAGATCAGCAGGATTTTGCACGATTTTACGTGATGAAAATGTTAAACTGAAAGTATGAGTACATTATAAACGCTACGGTCTTATAAAGCAGTGTTTTCGCCAAGAGAATTTAACCGTAAAAGGTTACAAGGTGCATAAGAGGTTCAATAGCTAATTTAGCTAGGTAACTTAAGCGCCTAGTAATAGCCATGTTATAGATAATTGTTTTATCAATAGACAGATATTGAATCGTCATAGATAACCACGTTATAAGCCGTTAGCCGTGTTTTGCAAAGTAATAGGAGCAGTCATTTTGGTCACGCGTATTGAAAATAAAAAATTGTCAAAAAGTAGTAGTGCTTGGATGCAGGAGCACATTGACGATCCTTATGTGAAAAAAGCCCAAATAGATGGCTACCGTGCCCGTGCTGCTTATAAGTTGCTTGAGATTAATGAGAAGACCAATCTGATCAAAAAAGGCATGACCGTCGTCGACTTAGGCAGTGCGCCGGGTAGTTGGTCACAAGTCGCGGGTCAACTGGTCGGTGAAAAAGGCGTCTTAATTGCATCTGATATTTTACCCATGGATACCTTGCCTGATGTCACCTTTATTCAGGGCGACTTTCGCGAAGCAGAAGTGTTTGACCGTATCATGGCAGAAGTGGGCGATAAACAGGTCGATGTGGTGTTGTCCGATATGGCACCCAATACCGCTGGTAATAGCGCCATCGATCAGCCGCGCATGATGTATTTATGCGAGCTGGCAGTCGATTTCGCCCTCGCAACCTTACCAGAAGGTGGCGCGCTTATTATGAAAGTGTTTCAAGGCGAGGGTACACAGGAATTACGCAAGCAGATGCAGGCGGATTTTAGTAAAATTCGTAGTATCAAACCGGGTGCTTCACGACCACGCTCAAAAGAGATGTTTTGGATTGCCATCAAGTAACAGGTATGCAAACCTTTCTATAAAATGGTTTTAAGGTCAATCAGTTGCGCAAATTTCCCAGATGATGGGGTTTCATCATCAAGAGTATTGCTGATTAACATAAAACCGCTACAATCGTTAACTGAATAAATAGGAATGCTGCTTGAATTATTCAGGTTAGCACCACATATCATGGTATATTAACTTTGTTTTGAATCTATATCGTTTTAAATATATACCTATATATTAAGGCTGTGTTTTAAACAGAGTTGTTTTAAGCAAAGTCGTTTAATAGTAAGCGCTTTATTGGCTCAGTTATTTATGTTCGTTTGTCTATTTATTTTGTTTGGGGTTTTAAGTTACTTAAATCCAAGCTTGAACGATAATTTACAAATGGGCATTGAATAATGAGGCATACGTTTGCATATAGACGTCACGTGTTTAATAAACACACCAATAAGTAAGGGATGGGAATAACTAGTGAGCGACATGGTAAAAAATACCTTATTGTGGCTGGTGGTAATCGGCGTTTTAGTGCTGGTATTTAGCGGCTTTGATCAATCTTCTGAGCCGGATAGCCTTAACTACTCTGAGTTTGTGACCGCTGTGTCAGAAAACCAAGTAGCCAGTGTTGAAATCGATGGCGAGCAAATCACCGGCGAAAAGAAAAATGGCTCATCATTTGAGACCATTCGACCAGCCGTGGCTGATGAACAGCTAATGCCGCTATTGCGTGAAAACCAAGTTGAGGTGCAAGGTACCGCGCCTAAACGTCAAAGTGTCTTGATGCAACTATTGATAGCCAGTTTCCCAATTTTATTAATTATTGGTCTGTTCCTATTCTTTATGCGTAATATGCAGGGCGGCGCTGGCGGTAAAGGCGGTGGTCCGATGAGCTTTGGTAAATCAAAGGCCAAAATGCTGACCGAAGACCAAATCAAGGTTAACTTTGATGACGTTGCTGGCTGTGAAGAAGCCAAAGAAGAGGTCGTTGAAGTCGTTGAGTTCTTGCGTGACCCTGATAAATTTACCAAATTGGGTGCAACAATTCCACGCGGTATCTTGATGGTAGGTCCTCCGGGTACGGGTAAGACGCTACTAGCACGAGCCATCGCTGGTGAAGCTAAAGTACCGTTCTTCTCAATTTCAGGTTCTGACTTTGTTGAGATGTTCGTCGGTGTTGGTGCATCGCGTGTGCGTGATATGTTCGAACAAGCGAAGAAAAGCGCGCCTTGTATCATCTTTATCGATGAGATTGATGCGGTCGGTCGTCATCGTGGCTCAGGTATGGGCGGCGGTAACGATGAGCGCGAGCAGACATTGAACCAATTATTGGTTGAAATGGATGGTTTTGAAGGCAATGAAGGCGTTATCGTCATTGCGGCGACCAACCGTGCTGATGTACTGGATAAAGCGCTATTGCGTCCGGGTCGTTTTGACCGTCAGGTGCAAGTAGGTCTGCCAGATATCAAAGGTCGCGAACAAATCCTGAAAGTGCATTTACGTAAATTACCAAATACTATCGGTGTTGATGCGCATGCATTGGCGCGTGGTACTCCTGGATTTAGTGGTGCGCAGTTAGCCAACCTTGTGAACGAAGCGGCCTTGTTTGCCGCGCGTCGTAACAAGCGCAGCGTCGATATGAATGACTTTGAAGATGCAAAAGACAAGCTATATATGGGTCCTGAGCGTAAATCAATGGTCATCCGTGAAGAGGAGCGCCGTGCGACTGCTTATCATGAGGCGGGTCATGCCTTAGTTGCTGAGTTGCTACCGGGCACTGACCCTGTGCATAAAGTAACGATTATGCCGCGTGGTTTTGCCCTTGGGGTGACGTGGCAGCTGCCTGAGCACGACCAAACCAGTATGTATAAATCAAAAATGCTCAGTGATATTGCGATTTTATTTGGTGGTCGTATCGCAGAAGAAGTGTTTATCAATCAGATGTCGACGGGTGCTTCAAACGACTTTGAACGTGCTACCAAGATGGCACGAGCGATGGTTACCAAATACGGTATGTCAGATGCGCTAGGTATCATGGTCTATGAAGATGATGATAACTCACAAGGTTACTTCGGTGGCGGTGGCCGGACGATTTCAGAAGCGACGCAACAAAAGGTCGATGAAGAAGTACGCCGTATGCTTGAAGAGCAGTATGACATCGCACGCGAATTGATTGAAGGCAATCAAGAAAAAATTCATGCAATGGTAGATGCTTTGATGAAATGGGAAACCATTGACCGCGATCAATTGCAGGATATTCTAGCTGGCGAAGAACCTCGTCCGCCAAGAGTCTATCAGCATAATGAAGTAAACTTATCAAAAAACGATGTTAAAACCACGACTTCAACACCGCCGCCATTACCAGCGATGTAGTTTCTGGTTTATTAATCTAGTTTTTTAAGATTGCATCTATTTTTGATAGAAAAAGCCCTTTTTAATAAAGGGCTTTTTTGTTGCTACAATTTCATGAAGGCTTTAGGAGAGCATCAGATTTGCTGCTATCATAGGCATTATAGCTTGGTAGATTATCACGACAGCTAAAACGATTTTACGAACTGAATTTATAATGGATACCTTATGTCATTATTCCAACCTTTACCTAATTATACGGTGATAAGTCGCGATAAAGTATTAGATTTATCGCAGCCGCATATCATGGGTATTTTAAATGTCACCCCAGATTCTTTTTCTGACGGTGGACAATTTAATGCCATCGATGGCGCCCTTGCTCATGCTAAAGAGATGATTGCCGCAGGTGCAAGCATTATCGATATCGGCGGTGAGTCTACCCGTCCAAATGCGCAAGCCGTGGCGACTAGCGATGAGATACAGCGCGTTGTTCCAGTGGTCAAAGCGATTCGTCAGCAGCTAGGAAGCATAGGTAAAGACATTTGGCTCTCTATTGATACCAGTAACCCGGCGGTTATGCAGGCAGCTTTTGATGCCGGCGCAGATATCTGGAATGATGTACGAGCGCTTAAGCGTGATGGTGCGGCGGCAATGGCAGCCAAGCTGGATATTCCTGTCATGCTGATGCATATGCGCGGTGAGCCGACGACGATGAATAACCTTGCCCAGTATGATGATGTGATTAAAGACGTCAGTGCCGAGCTAGCAGCGCGTATTGATGAGGTAACGAATGTTGGCGTTAAGCGTGAGAAAATCATTATCGATCCAGGTTTTGGCTTTGCAAAAGACTATGAGCATCATCGCGCACTATTAAGTCAGCTTGATAGCCTGCAAACGCTTGAGTTACCAATGATGTTTGGTATTTCACGAAAGCGCTTTTTAGCAGAAGTACTGACTAAAAGTGGAGTCGAAGCCGTTGCTACTACCCAAGCGCTAGAGCGTGATGCGGTAGGAACGGCGGCTGGACTCTTTGCGCTGCAGCAGGGCGCTAGTATTATTCGTACCCACAATGTCGCTATGATGCAGCAAGCCGTGGCATTATGGCAGCAATTATCAAGTTATCATCAAGGCTAATAGGCTAATAAATTTTTATAAAATGATTTTTATAAGAAAGCTTTTTATAAACGGTATCTTTATAAATACAGCTTAATCCTATTATTTATTAACCTTATTATTTATCTAAATGTCTATTCAGTTAAATACCATTTAAACCTACGGGAACACTTTTATGACGACTCGCAATCAACCAGAGCCAAACAATCAACCAGAACCCACCCTCGAGCAACGCCGCATTATTTATCAAGCCCGCCGCGGATTAAAAGAATTAGACTTTTATATCGACCCTTATATTAAAGAGTTGTATTTAACCGCTGATCCCAGTGAACAGGCAACTTTTGCAGAAATGCTGACCCATGAAGACCCTGATTTATTGGATTATTTTACCAATCAAAGCCGTCCAGAAAATGAAGCCATATGGGATTTGGTCAATAAAATCAAAACATGGCGCCATAGTAAAGACTTGACGTAATTATTTAATATTTATTTTAAGCCTGCTTGGGTATTCAATTATGATATCGCCAACTTCGCTACGTATCGATGCACCTATTCAGCCTGCAAGCTGTTTGCGCCTGTTATTTTATATGCTCTTAGCCAGTGTGATGGTGATATTGACAGGACTTGCGTCCATGGCGTTGTGGCAATATGTACTGATATTTGTGGTTAGCGTCGCCGTCGTCAGCTACTTAGCGTTATCGCGCCCGATATTAATGCATCTAAGCCAGCCGCCATTGGATAAAAGCGTTTATCAGCATTGGCAACTACTCATGCGTAGCAGTCGCGGCGATGCCCTATGGCAGGCAGAGCTTACTGCGGTCAGTAGCTATCCATGGGTTATATGCTTAAGCTTTATTATCATAGAGCCTTATCAGCGTCATTTATCAGTAACGGTATTTCGCGATCAAGTCAGCGCAGAACACTGGCGCGAATTAACGATTTTGGCAAATACCATTTCTCATTAAACTGCCTAAATAAAGCCAGTCTTATGCATATGACTGGCATTCCTTTTATCTATCTTTCTTCTTAATCGCTAACGATCTACTACATCCCATAACAAAATGCCTATCTAGATAGCGAAAGAGATTTGCTATATTGCAATTAAGCGTCAATAGCTAACTTATTTAAGTGTTTGTTTAAAACGACCTGTTTATAACCACTTGCCATATTTCTGGTAAATGGCTATTTGCATGAGTTAACTGAATGCAAGGCTTTTGATAATGAATGTTTTATAATAAAAAGGAAGCGATTATGAGTTTATTAGGGAATTTAGTGAGCCAAGTTGCCCGCAGTGCTATGGATCCAGAAGATGCACAGCGCAATCCGGTCAACCAACGTATCAATCCACGCCGTACCGGCGGATTAGGGGATATTTTGGGCGGCGTATTGGGCGGTGGTAATCAGCCAAGTGGCTACAATCCGCAGCAGTATGAACGCCGCGCTGATAATGGCTTTGGCCTAGACGATATCATTGGTGGGCTCACAGGCGCCAACCAACGCGGTGGTATGAGCTCAGGTGCTGGCGGACTTGGCGATATTTTAGGTAGCGTATTAGGTGGTCAGGCGACTGGCGGTCGAACCTCTAGAAGTGGCTTTGGCGGTAAAGGCATGCTGATCGCTGCGCTTATGCCTATGGTGCTCAGCTGGATTAAACGTAATGGTGGTTTAAGTGGCGCTTTATCAAAAATTACTGGTATGGGGTATGACAATCAAGCGCGTTCTTGGATGAGTAATCAAGAGGCCAATGATAATTTAGACCCTAATGAAATTACCCGTTTATTTGATGAAAGCGAAATCCAGCAGGTAGCCGCGCATACTGGCGCAAATGAGATGGAAGTACGTCAAGGTCTCGCTGAGCTGTTGCCTGAAGTGATGAATCAATTGACGCCCAATGGCAATTTGGATAATGAACCTGAAGCCAACGAAGAGATTGATCAAATTATGAATCAATTATCGAGCCGCTTAGGGACGTTAAAATAATTGAGCACTTTGAAATTCAGTATGATTAAACGTCAAATTTAGCCAAAATATCATAAAAAAGGAGCGCTTTTAATAAAGTGCTCCTTTTTTATGGTCAATGGTTTAGCGCTATTATTAATAACTTATCTCTGTATATTTGTGCTGTATGCTAAATAAATATGTTAAAAATGGTCAACAATAGAAAAATGCTGATATAAATCTTATAAGATGTTCATATGACCCATGTATTTTTCCTATCGCAGTTACTATCTCGATAGCATTTCATATGACATGACTGTGTGATTTTATAAGCATTGATAAGGATATATTTCTCATGCCATTTAAACCTATCCAAGCAGCGATTGCCATTGTAGTTGGTTTAATCATTTGGTTTGTTATTCCGGTACCAAATGGAGTCACACCCGAAGCGTGGCATATGCTGGCTTTATTTATTGCTACTATTGTCGCCATCATTGGTAAGGTGTTACCCATTGGCGCGATTGCCATTATTGCCGTTACCTTGGTGGCGCTTACTGGGGTGACCAATGAGAGTCCAAAAGAAGCCATCGCTGATGCTTTATCAAGCTACTCAAGTCCTCTGATTTGGCTGATTGGTATTGCCGTGATGATATCGCGTGGCTTGATAAAAACGGGTTTAGGTCGACGTATCGCGTATTATTTTATTTCTATTTTTGGCAAAAAGACGATCGGGGTTGCGTATTCTTTAACTGCCGCAGAGTTGATGATAGCACCTATCACGCCATCTAATACCGCTCGTGGTGGCGGTATTATTCATCCAATTATGAGATCAATTGCGCAAAGCTTTCATTCTACGCCAGAAGAGGGCACCCAAAATAAAATTGGCCGCTACTTAGCGATGGTCAATTACCATGCAAATCCGATTACGTCCGGTATGTTTATTACCGCCACTGCGCCAAATCCATTGGTGGTAGATTTGGTCAATAAGGCAACGGGCAGTGAGATTCAGCTGTCATGGACGACGTGGGCGGTGGCGATGTTTGTACCAGGGATGTTATGTTTATTATTAATGCCACTGGTGATTTATCTGATTTATCCGCCCGATGTTAAGGTAACGCCTGATGCCAAGAAATTTGCCAAAGACAATCTGACCGAGATGGGTCAGGTAAGCTTGCAAGAAAAAATCATGCTGGGCGTCTTTGCGCTGATGCTGATATTGTGGGCGAATATTCCTGCGCTGATTTTTGGTGAACAATTAAGCGTTGACGCCACCACCACCGCGTTTATTGGTTTGACGACCTTGATATTGACGGGCGTCTTAACTTGGGATGATGTACTGAAAGAAAAATCGGCATGGGATACGATTATCTGGTTTGGTGCTCTGATTATGATGGCTTCATACCTTAACAAACTCGGCCTTATCAGCTGGTTCTCTGATAATATCGAATCAATGATTGGCATGATAGGAGTCGGTTGGGTCGGCGCTGTGGTTATTTTGACTTTGGTCTATCTCTATATTCACTATTTCTTTGCTAGTACCACCGCGCATATTACCGCGCTGTTTGCCGCTTTTTATGCTGTCGGGTTAAGCTTAGGTGCACCGCCGATGCTATATGCGCTCATTTTAGCGGCGGCCGGTAATATCATGATGACGCTTACCCATTATGCAACCGGTACTGCGCCCGTTATTTTTAACTCAGGCTATGTGACATTAGGAGAATGGTGGAGTATTGGCGCCATTATGAGTGTGGTAAATCTGGTCGTATGGATTGGCGCTGGTTTGATTTGGTGGAAGCTGCTTGGTTATTATTAAAGGTTAAAGGTTAATAATGTGCGCTTAAACGAGCTAAAAACGCTCATCCAATGTCTCCAGGGTATAATTTAGCGCCTCAAAGCAGATATCGGTATTAAAGCCGCGATATTGTAAAAACCGTAGCTGACGGGCTTTGTCTTTTTGTTCAGTCGGTATGTCATCGCCGTATTTTTTGGTACGTGCGCTGACTGCCAGTTTTAGCCAGTCAATGCCTTCAACTAAATTATCGGCGCTGTCGTCTATAAACTCGCTAAATTCTTCCGATTCTGCATTCGCCATATCGATAAGCTCGTCGATATTACCGGGCATGGCAATTTTTTTACGATAAAACTCCTGCTTAATACGCCCGCGTCCGCGCCCTTTGCGGATATTTTCCCGAATAAGCATCAGGGTAGTACGATAATCACTTTGATAACCTTTTTCTTCAAACTCATCGAGCAGGGCATCGATTTTTTCTGGGGCTTGCTCTTTATCAAGCAGTTTTTGCTTGAGCTCAGCCTTGCCGTATTCACGGCGCGATAAATAATAAAATGCCAACCAACGTAAGCGGCTTTCGGCTTTAATGGCATCAATATCCGCTTGGCGTTGTTCAGGGGTACGCAAATACGCTTTAAGCGCCGCGGGTAGGTTGTCGGCTGTGCTATCGGCTTCAGCATCACCATCACCATCATGGTTATGGCTTGCCGTTAGCGTAGAGGAATAACTCGAGCTTTCTAGATTGTGCCCCGTGTTAGTCTCAAGGTCCTCATCGTTTTTATGACCGTGAATATCTTGCTTAACCTCAGCGAGCATCTCTTTGATACTTTGCGCTTCTGGTGGCTGATAAGCAGGCACATCACTAGGCTCAGGGCTAAAGTTAGCCGCTGGGTGAAAACGCTTTTTACGTTTCTTGGATCTAGTAGGGTTTTTGCTAGTAGAAGAGTGAGCGTCAGCTGATTCTACCTCGAGGCCAGAGTCGTCGGATAACGAATAATCTTCACGAGAGGAGGTTGAGTGCTTGCGCGTCTTAGCCGTTTTTTTTGGCTTGTCTTGATAGGAGTGCTGAGAATATTTGACAGATTCAGAAGATTTGACAGGTTTTTTTGCTTTGATAGTAGGACTACTCGCTGAATCGGCGTCCGATTCAGCAAGTATTTCAGCTAAGGTTTTAATTTTCATAACAATTTAATTTTCATAACAAGTCATGATCATTGATAACGGTGAATAATGAAGCCGCTATTGTACAGGTTCAGAAGCAAGTTCTTCATTGGCTTCGTCAGTATCTGTGGCTTTAGCTTCTTTTTTTGTCCCAAGCTTTTCATCACGAATTTTGGCTTCGATTTCTTGTGCAATCGCGGGATTTTCTTTTAAGAACAACACAGAATTGGCTTTACCTTGACCGATTTTTTCATCGCCATAGCTATACCAAGAGCCAGCTTTGCCAACTGCGCCAATCTCAACACCCAAGTCAATCACTTCGGCTAAATGGTTAGTACCTTCACCATAAGTAATCTCAAATTCTGCTTGGCGGAAAGGCGGTGCCATTTTATTTTTGATGACTTTAACACGGGTTTGGTTACCGATGATTTCATCACCGTTTTTAACCGCACCGATACGGCGGATATCCATACGTACCGAGGCGTAGAACTTAAGCGCGTTACCACCAGTCGTGGTCTCAGGGCTACCGAACATCACACCAATTTTCATACGGATTTGGTTAATAAACACCACCATACAATTTGAGCGTTTGGCATTACCAGTGATTTTACGTAGCGCTTGGCTCATTAAACGTGCTTGCAGACCCATGTGTGAGTCGCCCATCTCGCCTTCAATTTCCGCACGCGGCGTCAACGCAGCCACGGAATCAATGACAATCATATCAACCGCCCCAGAACGCACTAGCATGTCGGTGATTTCAAGCGCTTGCTCACCATTGTCAGGCTGAGAGAGCAGTAGGTCATCAGTGTTCACGCCAAGCTTGCGCGCATAAACTGGATCTAGTGCATGCTCAGCATCGATAAAGGCGCAGACACCGCCTTGCTTTTGGCATTCTGCAATTGCTTGCAGCGTCATGGTCGTTTTACCCGAGCTTTCTGGGCCATAAATTTCAACGATACGACCTTTTGGTAGGCCGCCAATACCAAGCGCAATATCCAGACCCAACGAGCCCGTTGAGACCACATCCACATCAAGAATGGCAGAGTCATCACCTAAATGCATGATGGTGTTTTTACCAAACTGCTTTTCGATTTGACCAAGGGCTGCTTTGAGGGCTTTGGCTTTATTTTCGTCCATATAGGACTCCTTGTTATTAATAATAAGTGTAAATAATAAGTATGGGTAATAAACGTACTGACTATTTAGAACTACTCGTCACCAACCACTTGCTCAATGGAATAGCTTACAGGCTCAGTCGTCAGTAAGGGATGTTTTCAAGCAAAGTTGAAGTGGCTGGAAATATTAGGTTTCAGGCGGTGATATCGAATATATCACCCTACTATACAGTAAAATTCAATAATGAGAAAAGCAAAAAAAAGTTCATAATTTTTGCTAGTAAATAAGCTTAGTTAGCACGTGCTTTTCACGTAATTTTTAAGCCACCCTGTTTTATATCACTGTTGATTAGATAAGGCAATTATAACAAAATCCAAGGCCAATATTGAGGGTGCTGAGAGGCTAAACGACAGTGAGTGTCGTATGATGTTCTATTAAAATATTCCTAAAACAGGCTTGTTTTAACTTTCAGTTTTGAACTTGATAACAGGGTCATTTGTCAATAGATTTATGAGTTGTCCACAATAAAAAAATTATTTTTATTGAGCGCTTGTGAAACATCCATAACGGTTAAATTAATTTAAAAAATATTAAAAATATATTACTTTGCTTTCAAATACCATGTAAGCAATTGATTTTAAACGTTTTAAAAATTGTACAAAAAATGAACGATTTTACCTAACCCTTTAAGCTACCTAGGGAAATACTTGTCAAGTGGCGACTTATACACAGGGTTATCCACAGCTTATGGGGAGAACTCACGAAACCCTTATGCTATCAATGTTTGCGCAGATATGAAATATTGCATGCAAGCCAAATATAGGGTGTTTCTGTTTTTGCAACTTTAAATTTAGTCATAAAATTGCTGTCTAATGCCTATGTTTCACATATGGCTTGCGGGTATCTAGTGGATATAGAGCAAGCACTTAGAAGCTCTAACGATTTAAAAGTAGCTAGCACAACGCGCGACGCCTTATATATCAACAGATAAAGTAGGGCAGGAGAGATATTCAGCCACAAAAAAGCGGCTAAGTACTTTTTCAGTATCTTAGCCGCTATAGGGCAATATCGCTAGGGTAGTGCCATCGAGATCAGTCTTTGATATAGATTAAATCCCAAACGCCATGTCCGCGCTCTAAACCGCGGCGCTCAAACTTAGTCATTGGACGAAAGTCAGGACGGTCGGTGAAATTACCTGCGCCTGCTTGATTGGTCAGCCCTGCAAAACCATCCAACACTTCAACCATCCAAAAGGCATAATGCTCCCAGTCAGTCGCCGTATGGAACCAGCCGCCTTGCTTTAAGCTGCGCGTGACAATCGCCATGCGCTCAGGACTGACAAAGCGGCGTTTATAATGGCGCTTTTTTTGCCATGGGTCAGGGAAGTAGAGCTGGATACGATCAATATGGTTTTCAGGTAACTGTTTCAGCAATTGAATAGCATCACCGTTAATGATTTTAACGTTGGTTAAACCTTGTGTACCTGCCATATAAGCGCATTTACCGATACCTGGCTCATGAACTTCGACGCCAACGAAATTGCGCGTTGGCTCAGCAGCGGCCATCTCGATAAATGAATCACCCAAGCCAAAACCAATCTCTACCGTAAGCGGCGCGTCACTACCGTTAGGGCTATCTGCAAATAGCACTCGTAAATCGTTAATGCCTTCAAGATTACCATCACCGAAACTGTTATTGACTAAGTAATGCGCAAACTCTGGCGCAGTCAGTGCCAGTTCGGCATTTTTATTCATATGCGTACGGCGTTTCATAAAGGTATTAACGATACGAATATGTTTACCCTCTGTAGGCTCATTCTGGCTGCTAGCATCGGCATCAATGCTAGTGGCAGTATCGGTGGCAGCCTGAGTTGCAGGGTTCATAGGGTTAGTGCTATTAGGGTTTTGCTCATCAGTAGTATTAGCACCATTGATGTTGTCATTGATATCAGGATGTTGACTCATAGGATTAACAAGGCTTAATTAGATGGGTAAAGTTGCTTCATTATAAGTGAAATCGTGACCACTGTGAACGGACAATCCACTTTTAGTAAGTTTGCCATATATTCTATGTATCGCTACAGTTTCTCTAAATTATACAAGGCCATAGACGGATTTTCTCGATACAGATTGCATATATATGGGTTTTCTATCACTGGCTTTTGGCGTTATCATATAATATATCCTTGATACCGTATTTTTGAGAATCTATAGAGCAGACTGCCATGTTATTTATCGAGACAGATTCGCCGCCACCGTTTTATCAAGAACAGCTAACCCCTGAAAAGCGTCAGCAGCTGGATAAATGGTTTATCAGTCAGCGTAGTCAGTCATATTATCTTAAGCGCTTTGAGGAATTTGATAAGCAGGGGTATCTGTCGCCAAAATGGCATTGGGCGGCGTTTTTTGTCACTTTTCCTTGGCTGCTATATCGTAAGCGTTATATGGATGCGATTGTTTATAGCGTTGCCGGTTGGTCGTTTATTCAGCTTAATGTGGCACTGGTGTTGGTGGCGTTTGAATTTGTCGCGATGCCTTATATTGCCGATGCTTATCAGATGGCCATACGTATCGCTATTGCGGCGCTGATATGGCTGTTTTGGTCGGTTATGGTTGCACGCTGGACGGACGCTTATTATTACCGTATGGTAAGGCGCGAGATTGCTGATGCTATTAATGATTATCCACGTGATGAGGCGGCGCAAAAAGCGCACTTGCAAAAAGAAGGTGGGGTCAGCTTATTTGGCTTGGGCTTAGGCTTTGGCTTTTTTGCCTTTGCTTTAATGGTAATAAAGGTGCAGTTTTTACCCATTGTTGCCAAGCCCAAAGAAAACGAAGTGTTGTTTGATGCTTACGATACCGCTAAAACAGCGCAAAATCGTGTGGCGCTGGCGTATCGGCAAACAGGGCAGTGTCCTAGTAATCTTCCTCTAGACATGGGTACAGAGCAGGTACATATCGCTATCGACAGCAAAGCCGCTGGCGTGCCAGCAACGGATTGCGCGGTCATAGCTACCATACAGAACGTTAAGTTTCCAATTCGCTACCTAAATAATCAAACGCTGGTTTTTTATCATGTGCCCGATAGCGATAATTGGAACTGTATGACCTCACTCAATAAAAGGCAAACGCCTAAAGGTTGTAATGAGAACTAAAGGTTTTTGACACTTAAGATTTTTGACACTTAAGATTTCTGACACTTAGGGTTTAGAGTCAGTAGCCAGATCGTCTTTCTCGTCGACCGGTATTGCTTGGCTCTTTAGGGCGTCATAAAAATCGGTCAAATCCATTTTACGGGCTTTATCTATATCTTCATCAAATAGACTTTCAAGCTCTGCCATCGCTGACTGTGCCGATTCAATTAAGCTTGCTTCATCGCCATAAATTGCTTGCTGACGTTCAATCAAATCATCATCATAATCACGGAAGGTTTGTACGGTTTCGCGCGCCTTTTCTGGTGAGATACCGAGCAGCTGTAATGATTCGCGTGACATATCTAAAGACGATAAATAGGTCTCCCGCCAAATATGACGCACACCGACTTCACGCAGGCGATAATAGTGCTGGCGGTCACGGGCGCGTGCTAAGACAATCATATCAGGATAGTTTTTACGCAAATATTGGGCGGTAGTGATAGAACGCTCTAAATCATCGATGGCGAGAATAAAGACGCGAGCTTTTTTAATGCCGGCAGCGCGTAGTATCTCGGGGTTTTTTGGATCGCCATAATAGACTTGGTTACCAAACTTACGCACGAAATCGACGCGATTTGCCGAGCGTTCAATGGCGGTAAATTCGATATTATGCATACGCAGCACACGACCAATAATCTGACCAACGCGCCCAAAACCGGCAATAATCACCTGATGCTCATGATCGGGAATGGCATCGTACTCGCGGCTTGGTTTGCTTTTAGCAAATATTGGCTCGCCTATTTTTTCTAAGAGTAAAAATGCCAGTGGTGTCAGTGCCATAGAAATGGTGACGATAAGATTTAAAGTATTGGCAAGCTCAGGACGCAACACATTTTGCGCCGTAGCGACACTAAATAATACAAAGGCAAATTCACCACCTTGAGCAAGGGTCACGCCCAAGCGGATGCTGGTCGGCCAGCGATTGCCCGATATTTTGGCAATGGCAGTAATAACACCGAATTTAATCACCATTAATGCCATGGCACAGCCGATGATAAAAACAGGCTTTGCTAAGATGAGTTTGACATCAGTTAGCATCCCGACTGACATAAAAAATAGCCCTAGCAGCAGCCCTTTAAAAGGCTCGATACTGGCTTCTAACTCATGACGATACTCAGAATCCGCCAACAATACGCCGGTTAAAAAAGCGCCCAATGCCATCGATAGACCGATTTGCCCCATCAAAATAGACACGCCCATGACGATAAATAAGGCGACTGCGGTTAAGAGTTCTGATGCGCCACTAGATGCCACAAATTTAAAGAAAGGTCGAATGATATAACGGCTGGCAAAAATGAGTCCGGCAAAAACGGCAAATACCTTGCCAAAATAAATCAAATCGTAGCTTTGTTCGCGTACTCCTGATAAAAACGGAATAACGGCTAATAAAGGGATAACGGCAATATCTTGGAATAATAAAATGGTAAAGGCTTCACGGCCATGGGTACTTGAAAGCTGCTGTTTTTCTGTCAGTATTTGTAGGACAAAGGCAGTCGATGATAGGGCGAGACCAAATCCGACAATAAAGGCGGTATCAAGCGGCAAGGCAAAAAACTGATGTAACAGCCACATTAATAGCGTGCCAGTCAAACCAACTTGTAAACCACCAAGGACAAAAATCGAACGCCGTAGCGCCCATAATCGTGAAGGCTGCAGCTCAAGGCCGATGATAAACAGCAGCATGACCACGCCAAACTCAGAAAAGTGTAATAAGCTTTCCGCATCGCCTGCGACATCTAAACCACTGGGGCCTAATATCAATCCTGTGATGAGATAACCTAAGACCGTCGCGATGCCAAAACGTTTACCAAGGGGTACAAAGAGCAGGGCTGCTCCCAAGAAAATAGTAGCTTGTAACATTAAATTTGGTGAGCCGGCGGCGGCAGCGAGCATCTGGAATCCTTAGCAGTAACGATAAAATAAGCAGTACAACAGGGTAAATCAATAATCAAAAATTTTGAACATCGTTTATTTCTTACGATAAATCTTCCATACGCCATTATCTGCCAGTGGATTACTATAAGCATCGTTACGGCGCTTACGCGGTGTCTGCCGACTGTCGACGATTTTAAAATCGGGCAGCGCATGAACGATAAGCCCTGTTCGATAAAAGCGTACGCGCTCAGGCTCTAGCATCTCGCCTTTGTTATCACGGCAAAATACATACGCGCGCAAATCGATAAATTCACGATGCGCTACTAAACGCGCCTCATCATCATTATCAAATACGGCGCTCATACGCGCAATTTCATCAGCGCTGTAATCGCCACATTTATCAGTAAGCGCACCGACCGACCCAAAGCTTTTGGACTCTTTGGCACGGGTCTTGGTCAGATGTAGTCTTTGCACATGGTAGATAAATTGCGGTATCTCAAGGCTGGCTGGTAGCGGCAGATAATCAGGCGGTAGGTTGGCCGCCGGATAAAACGCCATCGCACGCTCAAGCAGATTATGCCAACGCTGCTGATAGGCTTGGACTTCGGCTAAATTGCCTTCATAAATCGGCATATCACGAATTTGACGCAAAATGTCAGGCGGAAACTGCTCATCTCGAAAGCTGGCAATATCTTCTTGCAGCGTTGATAGCAATGCTTTGGCATGCTTTTTACCCTCGCTTGAGATAGGGTCATCAATATAGCTTGGAGCAACGAAAGGAGCTGAGCGTCTTGACATGGCAAAAGGTCATCAATTGGTTATGAATAAGGGTTTTAAGCCTTAAGTATACAGAATTTATAGGAAAAATATGGCGGCGCTGCCAAATTTTCCATTATTTTTAACATGCTCTTACAATGATAGAAATCTGCCTGATATAAGCTGATTTGCAATAAAGGTCTTTTATTTATCTTTTTTAAGCCACTTTTTAGGCGCTTTTTTATGAATCATCATTCACCTCCTTCGTCCATATATGATAACTGGCGTGGCTTATTAATAACCTTTGGCAAAATAATTTTAAGGATTATCGGTGCAGGACTGGCGATGTCATTTGGATTTTGGTTAATAATGGCATCCAATATGGGACCAGCTTATCTGCCGCACCTCATGAACGGTGCGCTAGATTTTTGGATTCGTATGATATTGTTAGGGTTGGGGCTAAGTATTTGGCTAATAACAGCGCTGTGGATAATTTGGCTGATGCTGCGTTATTGCCAGCACTTTATAAAAAAATATCAATTAAAACGTCGCTCATAACTAACAACCAGATAGGCGACGTCTTAATTGATAATTATATGATTTAATATTTAATATTTAATGTCTTATGTTTAATGGTTGTGACCAATATGATTATTGGTATCAGTCGCCTGCTGTGAGATATCGCAAACTAACGCATCGCTATGCGTCTTGGTTTGCGGATGCGCTAAGCTTTCAACCTGAATGGTCGCATGGTGAATATCAAGCTCAAGGAGGCTTTGCTCTAAACTGGTAATCAAGATACTGGACTCATAAATACTCATTTCGCCATCGACGACCACGTGACACGATAGGGCATTGAGACCGCTGGTGATACTCCAAACATGCAGGTCATGGACTTGTCGTACTTGCGGGTGGGCAAGTAATTTGTCTTCGACCTCAACTAGCGATATACCTTCTGGCGTCCCTTCCATCAGGATATGGACCGAATCACGGACGACGCGGTAACCACTAAACAAAATCAATATGGCGACAATCACTGAGGCCGCCGCATCCGCCCAAATCCAGCCAAAGCTCATCATCAAAAGCGCGGCAACGATAGCGGCAACCGAACCCATTAAGTCACTTAATACATGCAAATAAGCACTTTGCATATTCAAATTGACCGGTGCTTTACCCGCACTTTTTCCTTGACTGTCCTCGTTACTGCCTGCATGACTGTGACCATGCGCATCTGTGCCCCGACTGCCACGGTGCATCAGCCAGGCGACCAAAATGTTGACCAACATACCAATGGTAGCAACGATAAGCATGCCTTGGGTCGCAATCTCAGGCGGCGAATTAAAGCGCTTAATCGCCTCATAAAAAATCATGATCGCAATAATAACCAACGTCGCACCATTGACCGTTGCCACTAAAATCTCAAAGCGTTTATAACCAAAGGTCTTTTGATGGGTGGCTGCTTTTTCACCAATTTTAAATGCCATCAATGTCGCGCCAAGGGCCACCGCGTCACTGAGCATATGACCAGCATCAGACAGCAGCGCCAAACTACCAGTGAGCCAGCCGCCGATGGCTTCGACAAACATATAGGCAGTAATAATGATAAAGCTAAACAGCAAGGTACGCTGATAGCCTTTGGTATCGCGCGGAGCGACGGTCTGTTCTAGGTGTTCATCGTGGTCGTGATTGTCTTGATTATCGTCAGTATAACTGTCTTTAGCATAATGACCTTCTGCATCCTTTTGGCCGTGCTTATGGTTATCAGCCGCAGCATTCTCATGAGAATGGTCATTTTTTTCAGATTTTGGGTGATTTTGATTCATAACAACACTCAGGATGATAGAAGGTGAAATTTGATTGCTTATAAAGCTTTGATTGCTGTGCTCAAACCAGACAGATATAAAGAATTTAGCACATTTAATAAATGCTTGCTGTATTTAGGCGGTAAACGATGAATGACCTATTTTGAAAAGCGTTGGTTAGTGACTGCAAGCTATATAGTCAGCTCTATATAAAGAAGATACAGTGAAACTGGAATGAATTTTTTGTAGCCTCTGTCGGCGTAGGTACAGCAAGCTAGAAAAATTTGTACCAGTTTCACGTTGTCAGATAACGTATCCATTTTATTTAGTACCGACTATAGCGTGATAATTCTAGTTAAAGAACCATGCTAAGAAATTGGATATTACCAGCCAACAGGGTCAATATCCAAGGTCAGCTTCAGATATTTGGCGCTTGGCAAGGTAAGTACAGGTTGCCACCAGTGATGTAATACCCGATGTAATTGCTGTCTGTCTTTGCCTAACAGCAGTAACTGCACGTGGTAGCGACTGTTCTTTTTACTCATTGGCGCATCGATAGGACCGAGGACAGCAAGATTATGCCCATTTGGCAAAATAGCAATCGCATCTTTAAGCGCTTGCGTCGTGGCGGCAAGGGTTTTGCCTTCACAGCGTATTAGGGCAGCGTGGCTATGCGGCGGCAAGCCCATCATTTTACGTTCTTGCAGTAGCTCACGTGCGAATGATAAATAACCATCTTTTACCAATTTTAATAACAGCTCATTATCGGGTTGCAGCGTTTGAATCAATACGCGCCCCGATTTATCACCGCGACCGGCACGCCCTGCGACCTGAACCATCAGTTGTGCAGTATGTTCCGGCGAGCGAAAGTCGGCGGATAAAAAGCCACGATCAGCATTGGGTAAACAAACAAGCGTAACGTTGGGGAAATGATGACCTTTGGCGACCATTTGCGTACCGACTAAGATGGCAGGCTTGCCTTCATTGATACGCTGATAGATATTTTCCCAGCTGTCTTTACGTCTGGTGGTATCGCGATCGATTTGGATAATGGGGTACAGCTCTTTACTGGTTTGCGGATTGGCAAAAATCGCATGCAAGTTTTCGCTGAGCCTTGTAGTGCCCATTCCTTTGGCATCCAAATTTTGACTGCCACAATCAGGACAAACCGTTGGAATATAGGCTTGCCAATCGCAATGGTGGCACTTTAAATATGAGCTGCTTGAATAGGAATTGGATTGCGAATGGCTATTATAATGAACGGTTAAATGCGCGTCACAGCGTGGACAATCTGCTTGCCAACCGCAAGCTTCGCATAGCAAAACTGGTGCATAGCCGCGACGATTTAGAAATATTAAAACTTGATCGCCAACCTCTAGCGTTTGCCGTATTGCGCCGATAAGCGCGTCGGTCAGACCAGTATCATAGCGAGCGCCTTCGTCCGTCGTTTGTTGATGGGTACTTTGCAGGCGCGCATCAATCAGCTGCATGCTGGCAAGCTTGGCATTACCGGGGCGAGTTTGCAATTGGCACTCTACCAGCTTGCCATCATCGACCAGTTTTAGATGCTCAAGAGAAGGGGTGGCGGTCCCAAGGACGACGGGGATATTGGCTTGTAGTCCGCGATAAAGCGCGACGTCGGCGGCATGATAGCGCAACGTATCTTGCTGCTTATAAGAGCCGTCATGCGCTTCATCAACGACAATTAAGCCCAGATCTGCAAAGGGATAGAGCACCGCTGAGCGCGTTCCAATGATAATTTGCGCATGACCGGTACGGCAATCTTGCCAACCTTGCAGGCGATGCGTATTGTTCATGCCCGAATGCAATAAAACAATATGGGCGGCAAAGCGACTGGCAAAACGCGCGCGCGTCTGCGGCGTCAAGCCAATCTCTGGTACTAATATCAATACCTGCTTGCCTGCTTCTAAGACCGCTTGCATCGCCTGCAAGTAGACTTCGGTCTTGCCACTGCCGGTGATACCGTTTAACAAAAACCCCGTATAGCGATTAGCTTTATGAGCAGCAATAATCGCAGTAACGGCAAGCTGTTGCTCTTCATTAAGGTCAAGCGGCAGGGTTGCTAATTTAACAGGAGCAGGTGCTTGTTTATTCTGAATATAACGCTCGATAAGGCCTTTTTCTTCTAGCGCTTTTAAGAAACTGCGCTGCATACCTTCTAAGAGCAAAATGTCTTCACTAGCGCCATGCTCACCGTGTAATTTAAGCATCTCAAATTGTTGCTTTTGCTTTTTTGCATTGGCGCGAAAATCGTCGTCGCCTACATGCGGCAAAATGCGCCAATGGGTAATCAATAAATCTAGCGGCTTACCTTGCCGCACGAGGGTTGGCAACATGACGGCTAAGACATCACCGAGCTGATAATGATAATAACGCGCCAGCCAATGCGCCAGCTTTAGCATACTGGTATCTAAAATTGGCTCAGCATCTAAGCATTTATTAATGGGTTTGAGCTTATTGAGAGGTACGTCGCTATCCGCTGCAGCAATATGAGCAATGACGATACCGATTAAGGTTTGACGACCAAAGGATACTTCGACACGGCTACCAATGGGCGGTATATGAGCTGAAGTGCTATACGGCAACGCGCTGCTATCTGCTGGCAAGCTGTAGTCAAATACCCGATAAAGGGGCACGGGTAGCGCAACTTGTAGCAACATAAAAGGGCTTCGCAGTCTTATCAGGTAAATGGGAATTAAGAAGAAAGGTTAAGAGATAAATAGATAAAGACCAATAAGCTTAGCACGATGCTAAGCTTATTATCATTAAACATAAACCGTAGAGCTTACCAAAGCTCAATAACCGTCTTATTCAATATACATAATAGATTCGATTTCAACCACGCCGCCTTTAGGTAGTGCGGCGACTTGTACGGCTGCACGGGCAGGGTATGGCTCGCTTAAATTCGCAACGAACACTTCGTTTAACGCGGCAAAGTCATTTAAATCGGTCAAAGAGACGTTGAATTTGACCACATCATTTAAGCTGCCGCCAGCTGCTTCACAAATGGCTTTGATATTCTCAAATACTTGCTTCGCTTGCGCTTCAAAACCTTCTTTTAGCTCCATGGTCTCAGGGTCAAAACCCAATTGACCTGAAATATATACAGTATTACCCACTTTTACCGCTTGTGAATAGGTACCAACGGCGGCAGGTGCTTTATCGGTTTGAATGGTTTGACGAGTCATATTATATCCTTATGATATTTTTTGGTTGAAAAGTGAGCCAAAAATGTCAGGCTGCGTTAAACGCTTAAAATTAAATATAAAGGTTAATGCCTAACGCCTAACGCCTAACGCTTAAAAGGCCTAGGTAAAAGGGATAGATTTTAACATTTATTTTAACTGATTTTATAATTGGTATAGCCGGATAATATTAGGGAAGCCAAGTAATGAGCGTAGTTCGCGAATACCTTGCGCTAAATGATTGCGACTACGTACCACGATATGAATAATGGTATCGCTGCTACGTACATCGACCTTTTCGACTCCGATATTTAACTGGCGCAGATGATAAATCACTTCACTGATTTGCTCGTCACTGAGAGCAATTGAGAGCTTAAGGTAAGCGGGAAAACGGATTTTGCTACCGTGTTCGTCTGAGTCGCTTTGCTTAATTGCTTTATCGTTACGCCAGCGCAACTGAATAACTTGATAAGGATTGTCTTTACGGATATCGTCCAATGAAAAGCATTTATGTCGATGGACAACCAAACCATGACGCGATAAATGGCCAACGATAGGGTCGCCATAAATCGGGTGACAGCAATTGGCAAAATCAAGCTCAACGCCTGAGGCATTGACAATCAGTTGCTGCGGCTGGGTCATATCATCAATATGTTCTTGCGATTGAATATCACTGACCTCATCGCTAAACAAACGGGTGACCACCAGTTGCGGCAATAACGTACCCGAGCTTATTTGCTCAAATAGCGCATCTTTTTCTGTCAAACCGCGCCATTCAGTGAGGTTTTTCCAGTCACTCTCGCTTAAATCATCGAGGCTTTTCTGATACGTTTTTAAGGCGCGGTCTAAAGCTTGCATACCATGATGCTGCTTGTCTGCAGGAGATAAGTCTTTAAACCAGCGCAAAATCTCTACCCGGGCTTTATTGGTGACCACAAAGCCAAGCCATTCCGCCTTTGGCTCAGAGTGACTGTTTACTTCAATCTCGACCAACTGACCGTTTTTCAGTACCGTGCCGAGTTTCGCATGTTTGTTATCGACATTGGCACCGACGGCAACATTGCCGACCATAGGTCCTACCGCGTAAGCAAAGTCGAGCGCCGTTGCGCCCTGCGGTAGCTCATAAGCGCGCCCCTGCGGACTGTAGCAGATGATTTTACTCGAGTGCAGATAATCCATCAGCTCATTAATGGTGGAGACCGCCGCTGAAAAGTCAGGGCTGTCCTCATCTAAGCTGTCTTCATCGTCGACCAAGTCTTTCATATTGCGTAATGACGCTTGAATGACCGATTGGCTGACATCGGAGGCATGTTCTGCGCCAATAACGCCAAGCCTTGCCGCGTTCTGCATTTGCTTGGTTAAAATCGTCACTTTAACAAAATCATTGTCGCGCTCATAGATAAGGGTCAGCGACTGATTACCACCCGGTAGCGGGCGGCGAATATTATCAGCGATATGGCTGTCATCAATCTGATATTTTTTAATCAGATAATAAGCCAATTTGTCACAGGCTTCGATATTATCAAGGACAATCTCAAATGCATAATGGCGCAACAGTGCATTGATTTCACCGCGATTGCGGAAAAACTGGCGAAAGATAACGACGCGATTGTCTAAGACTTTAACCATGCCATTCAGACCAAGATTGTTTAGAACAATACTTAAATAGCGATGAATGGCCTCTCTTTGAAAATTACGCCCAAGCCCGTGTTGTAGCAGCTTATCAGACAGCTTGTTATACATATCTGAGTCAAGGTTACGATAGCAAAGCACTTCGATATAATCGGCAATGTCATTGAGACCCATTAAGCGTGCAAAGGGCACATAAAAATCTAGGGTTTCTTGCGCGGTGGTGCGCTGTTTTTCTGGGCGTACCGCATCCAGCGTCGACATATTATGTAGGCGGTCAGCCAGTTTGATAATCAATACCCGTGGATCGGCAAGGGTGGCAGTTAGGATTTTATGAAAGGTAGCCGCTTTATTTTCTTGTTTATTATGGGTCGATGATTTTAATTTGGTCACACCATCGACCAGTCTTGCCACTATTTTGCCATAACGCTGCTGAATCTGCTCAGCACTGATCTCGGTATCTTCGACCGTGTCATGGAGGATGGCTGCAATAATCGTATCGCGATCCAAGCGAAAGCCTGCCAATATTTCGGCAACGGCAATCGGATGGGTGATATAAGGCTCCCCTGACTTACGCTTGTCTTTGATATGCGCAATATCACCGAACTCACAGGCATCAATAATATCACTACGTTCAGCCGCAGTGAGATAACCTACTGAGCGCAGCAGATTATATTGAGCGTCATCGACTAAAGGATGACTGAGTTTGGGTAAGGTTTGACTCATAAAGCGGCGATCCTATTTTCCAATACCTATTTGTCAGTTCAAGACGGTTTCTTGGTTCTCGACTGTTTGGGTAAATGGTGACTGAATGAATGCTGACCTACGCTATCAAAGCTTAAAGACGCAGAGCTAAAAAAGGGGCAGACCACCCTCTAATTAATCGTAAATCGCATTCAATGTCAACTGCTAAGCGAGTAGGCTATGCAAAAATTAAGAAATTCCCACTCAATGGTAGGATTTTCGCTATAAACGGTGGTTAAAATTGCTAACTGTTTAATATATAGTCGATTTAATTTAAGAAATAATAACATACTGCTGGGATAAATTTTTCGCAGCCTCTGGAGCGCACAGCAAGCGAGGGAAGTTTATCCCAGCAGAATACTATTTCGTTTTGAATTGACTATAATAACTTAGTATTATAAGTAGCGTCATCAATAGTCTTACAACCAAAAAACCACAGCCTATGCTGTGGTTCTTATCAATCAGGAATGTCATCACTTAATAAAGTGGTCGCACAAAACAAGTACTAAAAGCCATGTTTCGAAAGCTGGCTGATAAAGCCTTATTAAAAGCTATGATCGCCTGATAATGCTAAATCTAATGAGCTTGTAGCAAAGTTATGATCTGGCTGATTTAAAATGTCACGGGTGATTTTGCCCGCAGCAATTTCACGCAAGGCCAATACGGTAGGCTTGTCGTTATCAACGTCAACCAACGGTTCAGCAATACCTTTGGCCAACTGACGGGCGCGCTTGCTTGCGACCAATACCAGCTCAAAGCGATTATCAACATTATCCAAACAATCTTCAATCGTCACTCGTGCCATAAATAGCTACCTCGGTTGTTTTTATTAGTCACGGAGCTTGCCCGCCACTCAATAAAAATAATATCAAAAATACAAAAGGGGGATAGCTAGGCATTATAGCATTTTTTGTTTAAGCGCGTGGTTGCTTTTTATATCGGCTGCTACTTATATCTACGACGCCGCGCGCAATGCCCAGATAAGAAGACAGATAATGCGATTTTAGCATTCCCCTTTCCCTTTCCTTTTTCTTTTGGCTACTCTTCTACTTTAGTACTCAGTAAGTTGGTAATGGTGCGATGGTAACGCTGCTGTTGGCGCTTAAGCGTCTGTCTATCGGCAACGATAACGGCTTTGAGCTCAGTCAATGCCACTTCAAAATTATCATTAATAATCACAAAGTCAAAATGTACGTATTGTGCCATCTCAGTGACTGCGCCTGCCAAACGCTGCTCGATGACCTCTAGCGTATCTTGTGCGCGCGTCGATAAACGCTGACGTAAAGTCGCAATACTTGGCGGCAAAATGAAAATCATCGTCGCGTCAGTGAAGATTTTTTTGACTTGTAGCGCCCCTTGCCAATCAATCTCTAAGATAACATCAACGCCGGCTTCTAACTGCGCCCGCACGCTTTGCTCTGAGGTACCATAATAATTGCCAAACACTTCGGCATGTTCTAAAAACTTGCCTTCACCGATGGCTGTCACGAATTTATCAACATCGGTAAAATGATAATGATGACCATCAATCTCACCGGGACGCGGCGCGCGAGTGGTGTGCGACACGCTGACAGTCAAGTCATTGGTAGTAGCCAATAACTGCTTTACCAGTGAAGTTTTGCCTGTACCCGAAGCGGCGGTAATAATAAATAATGAACCTGTCATACGGTATTTCCTAATGAAGTGTTTCCTAATGGAGTCTGTTCTAATGGAATTTGCTCTAATAAAGCATGTCTTAGCAAAATCTAGGCTAGTAACAATCTGTACTGCTAAAAGACCCAAAACTGTCTTAGTAAATGGCTAAAAACTGGTAAAAATAAAAAACGCCATCAGGTATGGCGCTAGCAACTTATATTGAATGGTAATCGATGCATTATTATAAACTGCTTTTAGGGCTTTTATTTTATTTAGCGCCAGCTTTTCATTACTTAGTTGTTGTTCTGAAGTTATTTCTAAATGAAAAGGCGCTTTAGCCAATGTATTGTTAATTTAAAACATGGCTATTTTCAAAGGCAATAAAAGCAAATTATGCTAAAGTAGAGCATTGATTTTATCCCCGTTTTTAATGTGAAGCTGTTTGATATTTAGCTTTAACTATAAATTATCTAATGATAGGCCCTCTTATGCAAATTTATCTTGCCAATCCACGTGGATTTTGTGCTGGTGTAGATCGCGCGATTGCGATAGTGAACGAAGCATTGACACGTTTTGAGCCACCCATTTATGTGCGTCATGAAGTCGTCCATAATAAATTTGTGGTGTCTGATTTGGCCAATCGCGGTGCGGTGTTTGTTGAAGAGCTGCATGAAGTACCCGATGGTTCAATCGTTATTTTCTCAGCTCATGGCGTCTCAAAGGCAGTGGAAGATGAAGCACAGCGCCGTGACTTAACGGTATTTGATGCGACTTGTCCGCTCGTTACCAAGGTACATATCGAAGTGGCAAAATTTGCTCAAGACGGCATGGATGCGGTATTGATTGGTCATGCAGGACACCCTGAAGTAGAAGGCACCATGGGGCGCTTTAATCGTCGCCACGGCGGTGAGATTCATTTGGTCGAAAATGAAACCGATGTCGAAGCTTTGAGTGTACAAAATGCTGAGCACTTAGCCTTTGTGACCCAAACAACCTTATCAATGGATGATACCGCGCGCGTTATCGATGCATTGCGCGAAAAATTCCCGAGTATCCAAGGTCCGCGTAAAGACGATATCTGCTATGCCACCCAAAACCGTCAAGATGCTGTCAAAGATTTAGCTGGTCGCTGTGAGGTGGTCTTAGTGGTTGGTTCGCCAAACTCATCCAATTCTAACCGTTTACGTGAATTGGCCGAGCGTATGGATTGCCGTGCTTATCTGATTGATAACGCCACCGAGATGGATAAACGTTGGTTTGATGGGATACAAAGTGTCGGTGTGACCGCTGGGGCGTCAGCACCTGAGGTATTGATTCAAGAAGTACTCCAGCAGCTGCAAGATTGGGGCGGTGATTTACCAAGTGAGCTGTCAGGTATCGAGGAAAACGTTACTTTTAGTTTGCCAAAAGCCTTACGTATTCCGGTCACGCAAGTAGGTAAATAACATGAAAAAGCAGAAGTTTGTCTTGGCAGAGGCGTCGCTTGATGAGATTAATAAGCAATTGAGAATCAATATGTTTACCATTGTCATGCTGATATTGGTGCTTTTTATGAATATCGCGCAGTTTATGAGAGATTACAGCCTGCTATATGGTGTGCTTATTGCCATTATGGCTTTTTTTCTATTTGTAATGGCCAAAAGTCGCACGCTGCTAACGATGAGAAAACAAGAGCTTACCAGATAAGTTAGTTATACAGGCAAGCTAAGTTTAACCATATTTATAACAACATTGACTTCTCACAGCGGTCAAAAGTACTGAATAAACGAGAAAGATTGAATTAAAGGTTAAGGATGTTCATGTCAGCTTATTATCATTTTATCAAACGCGAACAGCAAGAAGGCGGCGTCAGCGTCGCTCATTATCAGCCAACCAAGCATGCACAAGGTGCTTGGAATGAGCATGAGCAGCATATGGCACCAGCGACAGGATTGCTGACAGCGGAGCTCCAAGGCTATGCACCGCAAGCCAACACCCGTATTGCCCGTATCAGCCTAGATATTTTAGGCTTGATTCCGCTTGATGATTTTACGATTACCACCCGTTGTATCCGTCCGGGTAAGACCATCGAGCTGATTGAAGCGGTCATGAGCAGTCGCGGCCGGGATGCGATTATTGCGCGTGCATGGCGTCTTATGACCCAAGATACCAGTGAGATTGCAGGACTTGAAGATCAAAAATCTCGATATCAACCTGAAGAGTTACCGGTTTGGGAAGATATGAAAGGCTGGCCGGGCGGTTTTATCGAAAGCGTACGCTTAGTGGCTGATCCAGACCGTCGTCCTGGTCGTGGCATGGTATGGATCACCAACGATGTCGAGATGGTAGAGGGCTTGCATACTGATGATTTGGTGCATCTACTAGGCATGGTTGATACCGCCAATGGCGTGGTGCCACGCCTCGGTCTTGGATTATCGCAGTTAGAGTGGATGTTTCCCAATACGGATTTACAAATCCATATGCATCGTATCCCAACAGGCAAATGGCTTGGCATCGAAGCCATGCAGCAATACGGCAATGATGGCATAGGGCTGACTAGCGCCGTGCTGCATGATATACATGGTCCATTTGGTCGTAGCGAGCAAATCTTGACCATTCGTCCGATGCCGCGCTAATCTTAACCTGATATCTTTGGCTGGCGGAACTTAAGTTAGCCATTGTATCTTTTAATAACATCCTAGTTTTTAGTAACATCCTAACGTAGTGAAGCAGCTTGTATTAAACAGCTAGAAATCAGTCTATGTTATATAAAATAAATGAAAATTATGTAATTAATCTATTATACAAATAATTAAAAATCGGTTGTAATGGAAGCCAACAAGATATCAAAGTAGCTCATGGTTGCTATGATGAGTTTTAATAATAAACGCCACACTCAATTTATCTCAAAAGGAATATGATGATGAGCGATAAGAAATGCCCTTACGATACCACCCCACTGACGATGAGCAATGGTGCCCCTGTTGTTGATAATGAAAACAGTAAAACCGCTGGCAAACGTGGGCCGCTTTTGGCAGAAGATTTATGGTTGAATGAAAAGCTGGGCGATTTAAACCGTGAAGTTATTCCAGAGCGTCGTATGCATGCTAAAGGTTCTGGCGCGTTTGGTACATTTACCTTAACCAACGATATCACCAAATATACTCGTGCTGATATTTTTAGCGAAGTGGGCAAGCAGACCGAGATGTTTGCGCGTTTTAGTACAGTCGCAGGCGAGCGCGGCGCGGCTGACGCTGAGCGTGATATTCGTGGTTTTGCTTTGAAGTTTTATACCGATGAAGGTATTTGGGATTTGGTTGGTAACAACACGCCAGTATTCTTTGTCCGTGACCCACGCAAGTTTCCAGATTTGAACAAAGCGGTTAAGCGTGATCCACGTACCAATATGCGTTCAGCGACCAACAACTGGGATTTTTGGACGTTATTGCCAGAATCGCTACACCAGGTTACCATTACCATGAGCGATCGCGGTCTGCCAGCATCGTATAGACACATGCATGGCTTTGGCTCGCATACCTATAGCTTTATCAATCGCGACAATGAGCGCTTTTGGGTCAAATTCCACTTCGTTACCCAACAGGGCATCAAAAACCTAACCGATGCCGAAGCCGAAGCGCTCGTCGGTATGGATCGTGAAAGCCATCAAAAAGACTTGTTTGAAGCTATTGAGAATGGCGATTTCCCGAAATGGAAAATGTACGTACAAATCATGCCAGAAGAAGAAGCCGATACTGTGCCGTACCATCCGTTTGATTTGAGCAAAGTCTGGCCAAAAGGCGACTATCCACTGATTGAAGTCGGCGAGTTCGAACTCAATAGAAATTCGGACAATTATTTCTTAGACGTAGAACAAGCAGCATTTGCGCCGAACAATCTAGTACCTGGTATCAGTGCCTCACCAGATCGTATGCTCCAAGCCCGCCTGTTTAGCTACGCAGATGCCCAGCGTTATCGTGTCGGGGTCAATCATAAGCAGATTCCAGTGAACAAACCACGTTGTCCGGTCACCAGCAATCACCGCGATGGTGAAGGTAGAATAGGCGACAATTACGGCGGTCGACCACATTACACGCCAAACAGCTTTAGCCAATGGCAAGATCAACCTCAGTATGCTGAGCCGCCACTCAAGATTGATGGCTATGCGGATCACTATGATTTCCGTGAAGACTCAAATGATTACTTCAGTCAGCCACGTGCTTTATTTAATCTGATGAACGATGAGCAAAAGCAGGCACTGTTTGATAATACCGCAAGAGCGATGGGTGATGCGTTAGACTTTATTAAGTATCGTCATATCCGCAACTGTAACTGGTGTGACCCTGCTTATGGTGAAGGTGTTGCCAAGGCATTAGGATTGACTGTGGAAGATGCGATAGCAGCGCGCGAGTCTGATCCCGCACGCGATTTGCCTAGCTGTCTATAGACTGCAAATTATAACAATTGATTTAAAAGTACCGCTCTAGGAAACTAGGGCGGTTTTTTATGGCTAATAACTATTTTTGGCTTGTTCGAGCTTGAAATTTTCGCCCGCGCCCCTATCTGATTAAGCAGCCTAACAGTATTTACAGCGCAGTCTCATTAAGTAGATTGGCGAGACTGTTGGTATTTGAAAATTTGCGATTTATGTGTGCTGGCAACAGCATTTTTGGTAACAATAATAGGAGTTTTTATGAGTGAACAGACCCAAGCGGACAATAAAAACGCTAATGACCTTGATGTTAATAAAGACACCCCTGAATTAAAAAAACATACCTTTGAAGCAGAAGTGGCGCAGCTGCTGCATTTAGTAACCCATTCGCTCTATTCTAACGCCGATATTTTTGTGCGTGAGTTGGTCTCAAACGCCTCTGATGCCTGCGATAAATTGCGCTTTGAAGCGACCAATGATGACAGTCTTTATGAGGACGATGGCGAGTTAAAAATCCGTATCGATATTGATGAAGACGCTAAAACCATTACCTTTACCGATAATGGTATTGGTATGAATGAAGCGGATGCGATTGAGAACCTAGGCACGATTGCTAAATCTGGTACCAAGGCTTTCCTAGATAAATTGTCTGAATCACAAAAACAAGACGGTCAATTAATCGGCCAGTTTGGCGTTGGTTTCTATTCAGGCTTTATCGTTGCAGATACCATCAGCGTTGAATCACGCAAAGCGGGTGAGACTGCCGATAAAGGCGTGCGCTGGGTATCAGATGGCACAGGTAGCTTTACCGTTGAGCCTATCACCAAAGCCACGCGCGGCACCGCCATTACTTTGCATCTAAAAGAAGAGTATGCGGCAGGCGAAGACAATTATTTAGACCGCGGCAAAATTAAGCGTTTGGTTAATAAATACTCAGACCATATCAGCTTGCCGATTCAGATGCGTAAAGAAGTTTGGCAAGAAGATGAGGTTGAAGAGGGTGATGAGACTCCTGCCAATGGTCAAATGGTACTGACTGACGAATGGGAAACCATTAATAAAGCCAGCGCACTATGGACACGTTCAGCATCTGAAATTGAAGATGATGAGTATGTCGATTTTTATAAAAACATCACTTATGACATGGATGCGCCGCTGACATGGACGCACAACCGTGTTGAAGGACGTGTGCAATATACCCAGCTGCTTTATATTCCTAAAAAAGCGCCGGTAGATTTATACACGCGTGAGCAGCAGCATGGTCTAAAGCTGTACGTTAAACGCGTCTTTATCATGGATGAAGCTGAGCAGTTATTGCCGATGTACTTGCGTTTTGTTAAAGGGGTCATCGATTCAGCAGACTTGCCACTTAACGTCAGCCGTGAAATCTTACAAGAATCGCGTGATGTAAAATCTATCCGTGATGGTAACGCGCGTCGTATTTTGACTTTGCTAGCTAGCCTTGCTAATAGCGAAGATGCCGACAAGCAAGAAAAATTTGCTCAGTTCTATAGCGAATTTGGCGATGTTATCAAAGAAGGCCTTGGCGAAGACATGGGCAATCAAGAGCGCATTGCTAAATTGCTGCGTTATGCCACCAGCACCGACGATAAGGTTGAAACCAGCTTTGAAGACTATAAAGCGCGCATGAAAGACGGTCAAAAAGCCATCTATTATCTAACGGCTGATAATTTGGCTGCTGCTAAAAACAGTCCGCAACTTGAGCTATTTAAGAAAAAAGGCATCGAAGTTATTTTGATGACCAGCCGTGTCGATGAATGGGCGATGAATTTCTTAACCTCATTTGATGAGACACCGCTACAAAATATCGCTAAAGGTGCCGTTGATTTGGGCGACTTGCAAGATGAAGCGGAAAAAGCTGAAGCGGAAAAAGCTGTGGAGACGATGAAGCCAGTCGTTGATAAGTTAAAGACGGCTCTAGGCGAGCGCGCCAAAGACGTTAAAGTTTCAACACGTCTGGTAGATAGCCCAGCTTGTTTGGTGGTAGGTGAAGGCGAGCTGTCGCCACAAATGATTCAAATGTTAAAGCAAATGGGTCAAGATGTACCAGAGAGCAAGCCAACATTAGAGGTCAATCCTGATCACCCGCTGATTAAAAAGCTTGAGAGTAGCGAGCAGTCTGACGGTGATTTTGACAAGCTTGCGCAAGTGATTTTTGACCAAGCATTATTGGCGGATGGCGGTCAGTTAGATGATCCTGCTGCCTATCTAAAACGCGTCAATGAGCTATTGATGAGATAATGTTTAAGGTTTGATAGAAGGTTTTGATAAAAAAGGAGGTCTTAATGCTAAGGCCTCCTTTTTTAATAGGTTTTTAGAGGAATCTTCAAGCGATTTTTACAAATCAGCCTTATGCTCTTGACCGACAATCCGTTACAATTGTGACAGATTAGCGCGCTAAACGATTTCGTTGCGCTTTTCGCGTCCTATACCCATTTTATCGTAAATCAGATATAAAATTGCTGCCAATAAGCTCTCTAAAAAACGTAGGTTAATTATATTAAACAGCCTATTAAACGTTGTGCACAGCAAGATACATTATCATGGATTTGCGTTATTTCTCTCGACTGGCTAGAGGTCTAAGTCTTTGTCACTTGCGTCGTTAAAAACTGTCTCGCTTCAGCGCTTTTCGCTCAATTTCGCTGCCAATATTATTGCAACCTTATGGATGCTAGTAGGGTCAACGCGGGCGTTTTCTTGGGTAAAACCTACCTTTATCCAGTTTGCGGTCTTCGCCTTATTAGCACTGGGTAGTAATGTGCTTTTTTCGTGGTTGGCGGCAGAAAATGGTAGCGTCTTTAATGAGCAAGGATTGGTCAGCTATTTAATTTGGCCGATGATTATTCTGTTGGGCGGTATTATTTTGGCACGCCGCGCCGGTAATCAAGCGCTGGTTTTTGTGCCTGTGGTGCTGTGGTTAGTCGCCGATACCTTATCTGCGCTACTGCAAAGCCTTGTGCAGTTTTTTGGCAGCTATGGCTGGCTACCAAGTTGGAGCTATTCACTTTTACCGATATTGTTTTTAGTGCTGTTTTTATGGCAAACATTGGCGTTGTTATGGATTTTCTCTCGGCGTTTGCGGGTCCCTTGGTGGGAGCGCATTATTGTCATAATCGGGGCAGTGGCATTATTGACCATTTGGCAGCGCAATGTCGCTGACCAGCCGATATTTAAGCAAATCCCTGTTGAACCGGTACTAGAAGAGGCGGCCTTATACGAGCAGCCAAGATTGCTGCAGCAAGCCCTAGACCGCATTGACCCCAGTATACCGGGTAAAAGCGACTGGTATTTTATGGGTGTGGCAGGATTTTCAGATCAAAATGTCTTTCGCTCTGAGATTAATAAAGTCCGTGAGCTGTTCGATGTGCGCTTTGGTACCAGCGGGCATTCACTGGCATTGATCAATAATAATTACACGTGGTTGGATGAACCCATTGCGACTAAGACCAGTATCTTGCGCGGTTTAAAAACCATCGGTCAGCAGATGAATGCCGATGAAGATGTGCTATTTATGACCTTATCATCGCATGGCGATCAAGATTTTATTCATCTATCAAATCCGCCGCTAGCGATGGACAATTTGGACGCTACTTGGCTGCGTGAGGCATTAGATGCTTCCGGTATTCGCTGGCGTGTCATCGTGGTGTCCGCGTGCTATTCAGGCTCATTTATCGATGAATTGGCCTCTCCAACGACGGTGGTAATTACCGCCTCCGCTGCTGATAAGATGTCGTTTGGCTGTACCAATACCGCTGAGATGACCTATTTTGGCCAAGCATTCTTTGCCGAAAGTTTGCGTGAAAACACCAGCTTTTCTGATGCCTTTAAAGACGCCGCTTACCGCGTAAAAGAGCGTGAGCTTTATATGGGTTTTGAGCCATCAGAGCCGCAAATGGTCATTGGTAGCTTAATGGAAACCGCCTTGCAAGCATTTGAGCAAGCCTTGTTTGATAAAACACGGCCGTCGCTTGCTAGTATGGCCAATAGTACCAACGCTGATACTGCTGTAAATGTGCCGGTAAATATTGCTCCTGCTGCTATTGATTAAATATTCATTACTAAACACTAATTTCTCACTATTAACTATTAATCACGAATGACCGATTAACTCTCAACGCTTATTTTATCTTAGATACAAAGGATATTACTCATGAATAATGCTTATAACCATAGTTTTTCAGCCAGTAGCCAGTTGACCCAAAAAAGTGTCAATCGCTGTTTCGATGGCGAGCAGCATTACTACAGCCACGAGTCGACGTCGACCAAAACGCCGATGACGTTTAGTATTTATCTGCCAGATGAAGCGCTTGCCGGTCGCCGCTGTCCCGCGCTTTTATATCTCTCAGGCTTGACCTGTAATGCCGATAACGTCACTCATAAGGCGCATTTCCAACAAAAATGCAGTGAGCTTGGCATGATTTTTATTGCGCCTGATACGTCTCCTAGAAGCAGTGACCGTCACGATGTACCAAACGATGAGCGTTATTTTGTTGGGCAGGGCGCAAGCTACTATGTTGATGCGACGCAAGCCCCGTGGTCAGAACATTTTAATATGCAAAGCTATATCGTTGATGAATTATACGATTTGCTGCGCTCTGAGTTTCCGATTGATAGTATTGGTATCACTGGGCACTCGATGGGCGGTCACGGCGCGTTATTGTTGGGCTTTAAGTTCCCAAGTAAGTTTGTCAGTGTCTCCGCTTTATCGCCTGTTTGTGCAGCCAGTGAGTCAGCGTGGGGGCAGGCCGCGTATACAGAATACTTTGGTGATGATAAATCATTATGGGCGCAAGCAGATGCTGCACAGCTGATTATGGAGGTTGGGCAGCAGTACACCAATATTTTGGTCGATCAAGGGGGTGCTGATAACTTCTTGGCAGAGGGGCAACTGCAAACCTCTAAGCTCCAAGAAGCTTGTAATAAGGCACAGCAGCCGCTTACATTGCGCTATCTTGCTAGTCACGACCACAGCTATTACTTTATTCAGACAGTGATTGATGATCATATTGAACATCACTGGCGTATGGCGCAGATGGGTTAAGCCGGTTAAATAATGGCCGCCTGCTAGATAAGCTGCCAGCCCGTTATATAACTTGACAGACAGTTACGCTGATTATTTAACCAAGCGCAGTTATTGGTATAAAATAGAGCTTGGTTGGATAATCAATGTGCTTAAAGGTAAGGTTTTATGATAAACAGTCTGACAGCGACGGCAAATGCGGGTGCAAATAATACAACGCAAAAAGCCGAATCATTGCTTACGGTTATGCAAGCTGATATGGCTGCTGCTATCAAAGATAAGCAGCAAGAAAATAAGCAGCAAGATAGTATTGCGCAAAAAAGCAATCTAAAGCCAGCTGCCAGTAACGACAAATCATCTTCTGCAACTGCCGCTAAAGAACTTGATGCCGTGCAACTATCACGAGTGATAGAGATGGCGTGGGAAGACAGAACGCCGTTTGAAGCGATAGAACATGGCTATGGTCTCGATGAGACAGCGGTTATCAAGTTGATGCGTCAAGAGCTAAAGCCGTCATCTTTTCGCTTATGGCGTCAGCGTGTCACCAACCGTGCAACTAAGCATCAAGCCAAGCGCCCGTTTGATGTCGGTCGCGCTTATTGCAAAACCCAATATAAGCCGCGCTAGTTATTTAGCTTTATTGCTTTAATAGTCAGTCATTTAAAGCACGGGCTTTAAAACCAGTTATTTAAATACTAACAATATGCATTAAGAACCTTTTTATTAAACTTTTATACAAACCTCAATTAGGTAGCTCAACTATGATTAGCCCCTCTAAACCGTATCTAATCGCTCCTTCTATTTTATCTGCTGACTTTGCCAGACTGGGTGAAGAAGTAGAGCGTGTATTAGAATCAGGTGCGGATGTCATCCATTTTGACGTAATGGACAACCATTATGTGCCCAATCTAACTTTTGGTAGCATGATATGTAAGGCGCTACGTGACTATGGTATTGAGGCGCCTATTGATGTCCACCTGATGGTGTCGCCAGTCGATAGTATGATTGAGCAGTTTTTAGAGGCGGGTGCAAGTGTAATCACCTTTCATCCAGAAGCCAGCGCCCATATTGACCGCTCTTTGCAGCTCATCAAAGATGGTGGGGCTGAATGTGGCTTGGTATTAAATCCCGCGACGCCGCTACATTATTTAGATTATGTCATGGATAAGGTGGATCAAATCTTACTCATGAGTGTGAATCCTGGTTATGGTGGTCAGTCATTCATTGAAGGCACATTAGACAAAGTCCGCCAAGTTCGTCAACGTATTATTACCAGTGGTCGTGACATCAGATTGGAAGTCGATGGCGGCATCAAAGCCAGTAATATCCGTGCGATTGCCGAAGCAGGTGCGGATATGTTTGTCGCCGGTTCCGCTATCTTTAACCAAGAAGATTATAAAGCGGCTATCGATGCCATGCGCGCAGAGTTGGCCTTGGCAAATGGCTACTAATCACCCTTTGTAGCCATCATATTGAATGATAACTATAAAGTGATAAATCATAGAATCATGACCAATAACAAGTCATGCAAAGGTGAAATATGGATAAGCAAAAGCCCGTTAACGCCCCAGTACCGCCTCAATCTGTCAAAGAGCCTGAGTCACAGCCAGCTAGCCCGCAATCACCTAGCTTAGTGCCCAAAGGTATTACCATTGGCATGGCGGCTTTTGCTTTGGTGCTCAGTCTTGCCGGTTACGGCTTTCGCTTGCTGATTGGCGAGGATGTTGGAGAGGTGTTACGCCATGCGGCGGTGATAGTACCTGCCTTTATGATAGGTATTCCGCTGTTTTTCTGGGTAGGTTCGCGCATTTTAAATAAGGTTAAAGGTTTACATATAGCGAGCTGGAATGCCATTAGCTTGGGCTATTTAACCTCTTGTATATCGATCCTTTGGCTAATGGGTACTTATAGCTAATATAAGTGCCTAATAATACTGATGTTTTTATGATTTAAAACTTTGCCTTTATCACATTTATCGATTTCTCCTCATTAATAAGTCGCGCTTTATGACATGACTGGACGCTTGCTAGTATGGCCACATCTTCTAAGAAAATCACCGATATCATTTTCCCAAAAGACCTACCAAACGGTTTATTTATTGCGCTGATTATAGCCTGTTTGCTATTAGGTTTATCATACCTGCGTCACGGTACAGGGCTGCAAGGTTGGCTACACGTCTTTGAAAATTGGCTACTTATGCTGCTGATAATACCGACCGCCACTGCCACCGTTGCTTTACCGTTCAAATACCGTGACCCTACGCTTGAGATTAAGCTGACCTATTATCTTGGTATGTTCGTCGCCTTCTTATTTACCTTGGCAAAATTGCGCTATTGGCGTTAAGCATCAATTTTTGGCGCCTGAGCACCGATAAAGGAATGGATAAAGTGTATTTATGCAAAAGACTTGGACGTCAGCCCTTGAATTGTAGGCGTAAAGCGTCCATTGTATGAGTAAGATAGTTTTGCCCGCATGACTGTAAGACGAGCGCTTTAACGAATAACATGACCGCATTTTTACAGGTGTAAAACGGGATAATAAGGAAAAAATGAATGCCATACGATATTGATAATGATATAGAAGTAGATAGCGACAGTAGCGATCAGTTTGCAGGATTCGCCAAAGAAACCACGCTTGAGCTGGTAGAAGCAGATGATGGTCGCTTACTATTACGTGACGCTGAACAAGATGAAGCGCCGCTTATGACCATTGACTTTTCTGAAAAGCTCAAAGAAATCCTTGGCAGTGATACGCAAGCGATTGGTCAGCATATGATTCATGCTGCGATTCAAGTAATTATGCAAAAGCAGATGAGCCAGTGGCATGCCCATGTCTATGATAAAGAGCCAACGCACTATAGTTAATGAATCACTGGTTAAAATGAATAAATGGTTAAAAAATTGGCAATAAAAAAGGGTTTATCATTTGATAAACCCTTTTTTTGTTCAAATAATTTATTTATAGAACATATTTATAAAAAATACATTTTATAAAAAACAGCAATTATTTGATTTTAGCTTCTTTAAAGATCACATGCTGGCGTACTTTTGGATCAAACTTTTTGATTTCCATTTTGCCAGGCATAGTGCGCTTGTTTTTGGTAGTGGTATAGTAATACCCAGTACCAGCGGTTGATACTAACTTAATTTTATCTCTCATGATAGCTTTCCTGTAAATGAGGGGTCTTCAAACGATGGGTACGGGTCTAAAGGATTAAGCCGCTAACGATGCTGGCTTTATCAGCCAATCAATCGCTAGCGTAAGAGCAGTCCAAATAGCGACAATCATCGCTAAGATAGACTGTCCGTCTTTACTTAAACTTTTTGACCTTGTGCGCGTAGATCCGCTAACACTTTGTCGATACCAAGTTTGTCGATAGTGCGCATACCTTTGGTAGACACACGTAGACGTACAAAACGATTTTCAGACTCTACCCAAAAACGATGGTTATGAAGGTTTGGTAGAAAGCGACGACGGGTTTTGTTGTTTGCGTGCGAAACATTATTACCCACCATAGGGCGCTTTCCAGTCACTTGGCAAACTCTAGACATGGCGAACTCCTAATCTATGAGGTATGAGGGATTCTCATACCAGTCTGGGCAAGTTGCACGTTTTTGCGGCATGGACACAGCAAGCGGCAGCTTTGCACCAAACAAAACTATTATGAAGGTTGAGCTGATATTACTGTCATCTAAAGGCAAATAACAGGCAAACCAATTCAGAAAATTTTAAAGCCGACATTTATACCATAAAAGTAAAGAATACTCAAATATTTTTATAATAATCGCTGCTTTAAACGATAGCTATTATACCCTGAATTGCGCGCGCTATGTGATTGATTATTTAATAGTAAAAATTCATTTTTTAGTTGTAAGTTATGACAAAAGTCAGTAAAGTTGCGGTTATATATTTAATACAATCTGTTAATACAACTGTTATTATTGTAAGTTCATGTATCATTACTCATCAAATATGAAGCCATGTAATGATTATGTGTATTTACTCAAACAAATTGCGTTCGCCGCGGAGTTCAAAAATGTCATATAGCTCACTACCTCTGACTTCTAAGTTATTTCAACTCACCTTTTTGACTTGTGCATTAGCCTTGGCGGGTTGTGGTGGTGGGGATGGTACAGACGTAATCGCGCCAACACCTGATTTGGGTCCTGAGAAGCCTGATAGTGGCAGCGGCGAAGATGGCACAGGTATGCCAGTAAGTGCTATTAACGTAACTGATATAGTCTTGACCGATCCAAATGGTAATATAACTCGTACCATTACTTCAGCGGGTGTGAGCGCAACAGTAAAAGTAACAGATAAAAGCGGAAATCCAGTAAGTAATGCTTTGGTATCCTTTCAGGCTGAAGGTGTTTCGTTTGGTACCAGCAATAGTAGCGTTTTAACAAATGCAAAAGGTGAGGCAACTATATCTGTCAAACCTTTAGATAGTGCAGATACAGGAAGCTATCAGCTCAGCGCAACTGTCAATTATAATGATTTGACCAAAACTACACCAAGCTATTATTTTTCTTTACAATCTATACAAGTGTTACTAACTGAATTTGCATTGTCATCTAGCAATTTAGATTCGGGAGCTAATACAAATATTACTCTCAGAACAAAAGATGCAGTCAATGATGTCTACCAAAACGATGTTACTGTCAATTTCGATGCGAGTTGTGGTAGCTTTGATAGTAATAGTGTCATTTCAAGCAATCAAGGCGATGTTACGACAACATATAAAGCTATTGATGTTAATGGCAAATTATGTGAGGGTATACACACCATCACTGCTACTCCTGCGAATAATCAAGTAAACAAACAAACAAAGACTGTCAGTATCGCTGGTGCTGAAGCGAGTTCAATATTTTATACGACCACTGAAAAAGTAAAGTTAGGTGCTAGTAATAGTGGGTCATCAAGCTCAGGGCAGATAGAGTTTACTGTATATGCTAATGGTAGACCTGCTGCAAATCAACAGGTTGAAATAAGTAGCATCGACACGCCTCCAGACTTTAGTTTTGTAACATTAAATAACCAGACCTCTAGAACAATAACCAGTGATTCGCAAGGTAAGGTCGTAGTCAACTTATATCCTGGCGCACTACCCGGACCTGTAGAAATTAAAGCTACTCTAAAATCGAATACTAGCATATTTGCATCATCAAAAGACGTCTCTGTAGCGACAGGACGTGCAACTCAAAATGGCGTTAGTATTTCATTAAGTAAAAATGTATTAGCCAATAGTGTAGATGGCGATACTGCAATCATTACAGCAAGATTAGTAGATAGAGTAGGTAACCCTGTACCTGATGGTACGGTAATGAGTTTTGTCAGTGAGGGTGGTAGAGTAACGCCAAGTTGCGCGACTAACAAAGGAATATGTACGGTTGAGTTCAGCACCCAAAATCTACGCCCAGTGGATAATCGTGTCGCAGTAATTGCTTATGTAGAGGGTGATAAAGACTATATTGATAAGGATGGTGATAATCAATTTAGCGCTGGTGATATATTCACGCATAACATCGGCGACTTCTTCCGTGATGATAATGAAAATAACAAGTATGATTCTGAAGCTGGCGAATTTGTATATAGAAGAGGTGCTACTGGCGCTGTTTGTGCACCTTCTTCTAACTCTCAGCCAAATATTGCAGATACCTGTGATAATAAGCTGTCAGCTATCTTACGCCAACATTTTATACTAGGTTTAGCTTCCGATAGTCCAGTATATGAGGGCTTACCTGGTTCTCTTAATCCTAATTTAGGAAAGACGGCAATCACCCGAGCTTTTAAAATGTATGGTAATAGTGCACGTACGGTCAGCATGCCGTCAGGAACTACCATTAGTGTTGTAGCTGAAGATAAGACTGACTACTCTCCTACGGTAGAACTGGCGAATGGTGTAATACAGGTATCAAATGCTGAGCCAAATACTACGGCTATTGTTAAATCAGGTTCAACCTCTATTAATGTTTCAATCAGTGGGAATGGTACGGGTTCAGTAAGTACCACGTTGCCAGAAGGTTCATCCTTGACTGTGGCAAATACGAATGTGACTTGTGAAGCAGAGCTTACTTCTGGTAATTTGAAATTACCTAGTATTATTAATCTAGGAGTTGGTAAAGTAGTTGATAGCGCAGTAAGCTATAAGTTCGAATATAGCGGCTGTCGTCCTAATGATAAAATCAAAGTATCAGTAACGACACCAGCTCCAGCTGCTACTACGACAACGACTACAATACCTGTCATGTAGTAAGCTTATTGAGATTATGAATACAAAACCCCCAAACCTCGCGTTGGGGGTTTTTGTATTCATAATCTCAATAACCAAATACAAGCAACTCAATCAGCAAAGTTTTGCAAAAGCGATTAGAATAGTCGGTTTCCTATGCTGCTAACCATATTCAAAGTAAGCAGCACGTTTCATTTTTAATTGGGCGCATTATGTCAGACAATACCACGACTGCTACAGCAAGTATAAAGTCGAGCAAAAATTCTCAAAACATACCAGTTGCGGCTGCTATTGATACCGCGACGCTATTGATTAAATGCCGCGATCAAGCAGGTATCGTTCAAGCCGTATCTGAGTTTATTCATCGTTATGGCGGCAATATTATTACGCTCGATCAGTATTCAACCGCTCACGAAGGTGGTCAATATTTTATGCGTTTGGAGTTTGCTTTAGCAGGCTTGAGCGAAATTATGGATAACTTTGAAGCCAGCTTCGGTCATACGGTGGCTAAGCGCCATAATATGGCGTGGCGCTTACATAACAATGCGATTAAAACCAAGGTTGGCATTTTAGTGTCAAAGTTCGACCATGCGTTATTAGATTTACTGTGGCGGCATCAGCGCGGCTTGCTCGATTGCGAGATTACGTCTGTCGTTAGTAACCATGAGGATTTGCGCCAAGCGGTAGAAAACTTTGGCATTACTTTCCATTATGTGCCAGTGACTAAGGATAATAAAGACGAGGCAGAAGAGCAGATTCATACCTTGATGGCAGGCAATGATTTGTTGGTATTGGCGCGTTATATGCAGATTTTATCATCTGATTTTGTCAAGCGTTGGCCGATGCAAGTCATCAATATTCATCATTCATTTTTGCCCGCCTTTGTCGGTGCTGATCCTTATCGTCAGGCTTATGAGAAAGGCGTCAAGCTTATCGGAGCGACCGCGCACTATGTTACAGCCGAGCTTGACCAAGGGCCTATCATTGAGCAAGACGTACATCGTGTCACTCACCGTCAAGGGGTGACAGAGTTACGTGCTATTGGCCGTGATATCGAGCGTAATGTTTTGGCGCGCGCGGTGAATTGGCATGTGCAAAACCGCGTGATTGTGGCGGGTAATAAGACCGTGGTTTTTAATTAGCTTTATGTTAAAACGGTTTTAAACCGAAATAAGAGCGCAAAAAAAGGCCGCCAGTATTAGTATTTAATACTGGCGGCCTTTTTTTCATTAGAATGCTGCTGCAAAATTGAATTTATAACAGCATCTCTAATACAAACTTGCTACCGACAAAGCCAATTGCTAATAGAATAAAGGCATAAATGGTCATGTTGGCAGCACGTTTACCACGCCATCCTGCACGCCAATTGCCTAATAATAGCGCGCCAAATAGCAGCCACGATAGGACGCTAAATACCGTTTTATGGGCAAGGTGCTGCGCCATCAAATCTTCTACATAAACAAAGCCAATTCCTAGCGCGATACTCAGCAAGACAAAGCCGACCAAGAGCATGTCGAACAACAAGTTTTCCATGCTCTGTAGCGACGGCAGTTTATTCACCCAAAAGCGATGAATCGATTGGTGTTTCAGCTCGCGTATTTGCAAGCGTAAAAATAGTGCTTGCAGCGCTGCCATCAGCAGCACACAATAGGCGGCAAGTGATAGTAGGATATGCGCTTCAAGCCCGACACTGATATCCGTGATGGGACGATAAGGCGCGCGGCCGATATAACCGACAATCATTCCGACCAATGCCGTCGGTGCTGCTAAAATACCAAGACTGACGATAGGGCGGTATAAGCTAAAAATAACATAGAAAAATAAGAAAAATAAACTAATCAGGCTAATGATGTTAAATAGATTGAAATTTAGCCCGTATAGCGTGACCACATGCGGATAAAGTAATGCTGCATGTGCCAGCATACCGACAACCAATAAACCTAAGCTCACGCCTTTGTGGATAGGTTTATCCTGAATCAGCGCCCAACCAATGTAGATGCTGACCAAAATATAAACCATGCCAGCCAGTAAAAATGCAAGTTGCAAGATAAAAAACCTCATCTCATGATGAGCGCAAAATCGCCGCTCAATTGAATGCTAAAATGGTATTATCAGAATGATTAGAATAATCATCCAATTTATCATAAAATGGCAAGCAATTGAGTGCCATCTTACGGATTGATTATAAGCACTTGTAGGACAGTAGCGCTAAAATTTAGTATTTATTAGCTATAAAATTAAATAGTCAGCTTTATTTAACCCTACATTTGAAAACTGTCATTTGCAAAACGACTATAAGCTTTGCAGCGCCTTAATGCTATAGTATTGATACTGTGCTGCTTTTTATAATGATTTTTATAAAAACGCCACCTCATATGCTATAGCACATCTTAATAAGAGTTATCAGCAATTAACGCTGAACCAAGTTTAACGACGTATTGTTGTCACAATTTTTTTACCAAGAATTGCTTTTATCAAGAATTGTTTTCACTAAGAATTATTTTAATTGAGAGTCATTTATGTTTGATACCTTAACAGAACGCTTATCGTCGAGCCTGCGTAATATCGTCGGCACTGGGCAGTTGACCGAAGATAATATTAAAGATACCTTGCGCGAAGTGCGTATGGCGCTGTTAGAAGCCGACGTCGCGCTACCGGTCACCCGTGATTTTGTGAAGCGGGTAAAAGAGCAAGCGCTTGGTGCGGAAGTGCTGAAAGAATTGGCGCCAGGACAAGCATTCGTTAAAATCGTCCATGACGAGCTGACCGAAATGATGGGCAGCGCCAATCAGCAGCTTGAAATGACGGGTAAACCGCCTGTTGTTTATTTATTAGCGGGTTTGCAAGGTGCGGGTAAAACCACCACGGCTGGTAAATTGGCGAAATTCTTACAAGAACGCCATAAGAAAAAAGTGATGCTAGTTTCTGCTGACGTTTATCGCCCAGCAGCAATTGCCCAGCTTGAGCAAGTAGCAGGGCAAGTAAATGCCAAATTCGTCAATTCAACTAGCGACGAAAACCCAATTGATATCGCCTTACGTGCTATCGAAGAAGCTAAAATTCAGTATCAAGATATTTTGATTATTGATACTGCCGGTCGTTTGGCTATCGACGAAGCCATGATGGAGGAAATCAAAGCCTTAACTGCGGCGGTCAATCCCTCTGAGACGCTATTTGTCGTTGATGCGATGACCGGTCAAGATGCGGCCAATACCGCCAAAGCCTTTAACGATGCGCTGCCATTAACGGGCGTTATTTTGACCAAGACTGACGGTGATGCTCGCGGCGGCGCGGCATTGTCTGTACGTGCGATTACCGGCAAGCCGATTAAGTTTTTAGGTCGCGGTGAAAAACTAGACGCGTTAGAGCTGTTCCATCCTGAACGTATCGCTCAGCGTATCCTTGGTATGGGTGACGTCTTAAGTTTAGTTGAAGAAGTCGAGCAAAAAATCGACCGTGATAAAGCCGAAAAGATGGCGAAAAAGATGCAAAAGGGCGGTGAGTTCGACCTTGAGGATCTATTAACCCAGTTTCAGCAAATGAAAAGTATGGGCGGCATGGCAGGCTTTTTAGATAAGATGCCAGGTATGGGCGGCTCTGATATGCAAAAAGCGGTCGAAGAAGCCAAGCCAGAAGAAAAAGTACGTGAGATGGAAGCCTTGATTAATTCAATGACGCCATTTGAGCGCAAAAACCCAGATAAAATTAACCCAAGCCGTAAGCGCCGTATTGCGGCAGGCTCAGGTCGTGAGATTCAAGACGTCAACCGTTTGCTCAAGCAGCACAAGCAAATGGCAAAAATGATGAAGATGATTTCTAAGCCAGAAGGCATCAGTAAAATGATGAAATCGATGCAAGGATTGATGGGTGGCGGCGCTGGAGCGGGTGGCGGCGGTGGTCCATTATTCGGCGGTGGCGGTCAGCAAGGTGGTGTTAAAGATGTGAACCCACAGCAAATGGCAAAGCAGATGGGACTTGATCCAAACAATATGCCTAGCACTGAAGAGATGCAAAAACAGATGCAAGAGTTGCAAAATCAAGGCCCGAAAAAATTTAAAACACGCTTTTAAATATGGCTGACTGTATTAGCAGTCACTATTAGCAAGTGCTTTTAACAAAAACCTCAAATCTATATAGGCTTTGAGGTTTTTTTAGGTCTCTCTCATTTATACAACTTCTCATTAATAAAGTAGGAAAAAGGTAGAAATTAATAAAATTCGCTTATCCTAAATGCTATGATAGACGCTGTTTTATGATGCCAAGCGAATAAGCCGAGGTGATGATGTTTTTAGCAATGGATACCGTATTTGATCAGTGTTCGATCGCAATTTTAGATGCCAATGGGCAAGTGCTGTCGAGCCATACTGAAACGGGTAAACGCCAGCAGACCCAGCAAATCCTGCCGATGATTGACGCGGCATTGTCCGAGGCTAATCTGCGTCTTGCTGATATAAAAGCATTGATATTCAACCGTGGCCCGGGTGCATTTAGTGGTATACGAATCAATACGGCGGTGGTGCAAGCGCTATCTGTCGCACATGACATTCCTTGTGTAGGAATCTCAAGCCTACAAGCAATTGCCCAATGTGCGTATAAAAAGTACGGCCTGACCCAAGTTTATAGCGCGCTTGATGCGCGTATGCAGCAAGTTTATTTTGGACAATACTCAATTTTAGGCGATGTAGCAGACAATTCTATCATGCAGCCAGTGTTGGCTAATGATAGCGATAGCACCGAGCAGCTGCTTGATTATGACAGCCAAACAGTGCTTAATCTGCCTATCGTCGGCAATGGTGCGCCGCTATTAAAAGCCCATGATGGACAAGTATGCCATAAAGATGTCTGGCCAGACGCGGTGGTAATTGGGCAATTGGGCATTGCTCAATTCATGAATGTTGGCGGTACTGATGCTGCCAATGCATTACCAAGATATCTGCGCAACCAAGCATGGAAAACACTGAAAGAGCAAGGTAAGGCGTAGTTTTTGCTTTATACCATAAAATATCGTTAATCACTAAATACCCTGCATTAAGAAAATACAAACGATTATAAAAGCAACGATCATATAGGACAGCCGATAGCGCTGTCTTTTTAGGGAAGCAACTGTGGATATACTGTTATTAATCCAAGCGGTCATCATGGGTATCGTTGAAGGTATCACTGAGTTTTTACCCATCTCTAGTACGGGATATTTGATTTTATCCGCGGATTTGATGGGCTTTTGGACCAAAGAAAAGGTTGATTTGTTTGTGGTGGTAGTCCAGCTTGGCGCTATCTTAGCAGTCATTTATGATTACTGGGGCAGACTATGGCAAGCGCTCTTGGGGCTGCTGACCGGTAAAGCGGACGGCATGAGTAATCCAAGACAGTTGGGTTTAAGCTTAATTGTCGCGACCATTCCGGTGATGATTGTTGGTTTTACCTTTGCTGATGAGATTAAGACGTATTTGTTTAACCCTATCGTCGTGGCAATTATGCTAATTGTTGGCGGCTTGTTGATATTTTATGTAGAAAATCGCCCTAAAACGATTATCGCGCAAGAAGCAGAAGACGTCAGCCTAAAAACGGCATTGATGATTGGTTTGATGCAGTGTCTGGCCTTAATACCAGGAACATCACGCTCAGGTGCCACTATTATTGGCGCACTGTGGCTTGGCGTATCGCGTAAGGCTTCAGCGGAGTTTTCCTTCTTTTTAGGTATTCCAGTCATTGTCGGTGCGGCATTATTAGATTTGCTAAAACATGGTGATGTATTGACCAGTAGCGAAGATTGGCTAGTGTTGGGCATCGGCACCGTGGTATCGTTTATTGTGGCCTTACTTTGTATTCGCCTATTGGTTGCTTGGGTTAGCCGTCGCGACTTCAAAATCTTTGCATGGCTACGCATTATCACGGGCGTCATCGTATTGGTTGCCGCTTGGGGTTTTGGCTACCAGATGGCGGGCTAAAATTCATAGTGGCATAGTTTTTGATGCTAATACCTGTACTTTTGAACACTAGAAAGGAATGGCAGTTAATATGACCACTGTGAAGCCAATACCGACCGCTCATATTAACTGCCAGCTGTTTTATGTTAGCGAGGTGCAGGCAAGTCAAGTCGAGAACTTGAAGATGCTTATAGCTGAGCATGCGTTACCCATCATTTTAGATATTGAGCTATTTCCCGAAAAGCTCAATCAAAAACGTCGCCAGCAATTAAGCGAAACCTCTACTCAACCTATTCTCTTGTTAGATGAGAAAAACAAACTTTCATGGCTGAGTGATGGTCTCAGTGTCGCACCTGAATGGGATAAGCTACAACGGCGGGTGGTGAGTGCAGGGCGTAAGTCTGAGTTATTATTACAAGCTGCTAAAATTACATCGGATAGTACGGTCATTGATGCGACGGCAGGCTTTGGGCATGACAGTTTGATATTGGCCAGTACTGGTGCTCAAGTTACCATGCTCGAGCAGCAGCCCTTGATGGCGTTATTGTTGTTAGCTGAACAGCAGCGTATGAGCGCGCTGCCAAACTGGCAAAAGCTGATGAGCCGTCTACAAATTATCAATATCGATGCGCTCAGTTATTTTGCAAAATTAAAAGCTGCGTCGGTAAATGATATTAAAGAAAATGATGCGAAAGTAGTCGATGTAATATATCTGGATCCTATGTTTCCAGAAGACAGCTATCAAGATAGCAAAACGGGTAAAGGCGCAAAAGTTGGCAAGCATATGCAAGCCTTGCACCAATTGGCTAGCCCGCCAACATCAGAAGAAGAGCTGCAATTGCTACAAAGTGCGCAAGCGGTGGTCAGTCAAGATGGTGAAAAACAAGGCCGCGTAGTCGTTAAGCGTCCGCAGCTTGCGCCGTTACTTGCAAATCAACAACCGAGTGAAAGCTGGCATAACGAAGCGGTACGCTTTGATGGTTATTTTGTTTGATGGCTATTATTTATGATAATGAATGGACTCAGTGAATCAGTTTGAGTGTTTAGAACTAGTGAATTTAGGAGCAGGGAATGTCGACGCTAATCATATGGATGATGGGTGCAGGTTTATTATTAATCAATATTATCTTACGTACTCGGATATTAAGACTGGAAGCGCGTCTCAAAGAATTGAGTCGTCCTGAAGATTATTTAGCCTTTTTACGTCAGCAAGCCGCACAAAAAGATAAAGTCCCTGCGATTAAAGCTTTACGCAAACAATATCCTGAGTTGTCGCTCATTGAAGCCAACAACTTATGGCAACAAATTCAGTAGTTCACTAATTCGTTCATCCGATTCCATAGCCTGCAAAAAAGTATATAAAATTCCTATAGATGATAATAAAAAACCATGACATTTAACGACAAACTACAAGCCTACCTGCAACTAACGCGCTTTGATAAACCCGTAGGTATAGAACTATTACTCTGGCCAACGCTATGGGGTGTGATGCTGGCGGCGATGGGTCAGGCGCAGCAGCAAGGGGCAACGGCAGGTTTGCCGAGTCTAAAGGTATTTGTACTTTTTGCGCTGGGCGCGATTTTTATGCGGGCGGCAGGCTGTGCAATCAATGACTTTGCTGACCGCAAGGTCGATGGTCATGTCAGCCGCACCAAAGGCCGTCCATTAGCGGACGGGCGCTTATCTGCTAAAGAAGCCATTGCTGCATTCTTAATATTGGTATTACTTAGTGCCAGTTTGCTGTTCTTTTTACCTATTGCTGTTTTCTACTGGTCGCTTGGCGCCGTTGTATTGGCGTTTATTTATCCATTTATGAAGCGCTATACCCATTTGCCGCAAGTGTTTTTGGCAGCAGCATTTGGGTGGGCAATACCGATGGCCTATGTCGCGATACAAGGCGCGCCTGATATCTGGTGTTGGTTATTGTTTATCGCTTATATGTGCTGGACAGTGGCTTATGATACCCAGTACGCCATGGCGGATCGTGAGGATGATTTAAAAATTGGCGTCAAATCAACGGCGATATTATTTGGTCGCTATGATGTGATTATCATCTCGCTGCTACAAACCGTATTTTTACTTATCATGGGTGCGGTTATGTGGCATTACTTTGCGCCAACCAGTGTATGTGTGATACCGGTATTTGGTTTGGCGTTAGTGGCGATGATGTTTGCCAAGCAAAACAGCGCTTGTGCCAGTCGTCAAGCATTGGCATGTTTTCAGGCGTTTTTGGCCAATATATGGGTAGGACGTTACGTCTTTGCTCTTATCGCAATCGCTTGCCTATGGACGACTTTTAATGGATAACTTTAAGAAGCTCTCAAAGTCAAAAGCGAAAAAGGGTGCTGCTATTAATGCGCCTGTTATCGATTATCAGGCAAAGCTTGCTGAGCATGGGTTAACGCGTGAGCAGGTTATCGCGACCGAGCGTAAACTGGCTAAGTTTGCCAATACCATGGATTTGCTCGTACGGGTGCCCTTTACCAAGCAAGGCATGGGCGCTGATGCGGCGCTCTCGACTATTCCGCTGGCGGGAGATTTGGCAGGATTGGCGTTGACCAGTTATGCTTTTGTATTAGGTCGGCAGTTGGGCGTCCCTGCGCATAAAATGACCCCAGCGGTTAGACTGGCGCTGATTGATATGGTGGTTGGCATCGTACCGGGTATAGGTACAGTGCTCGATATTTTTATTCGCCCTAGTCGCAAGACACTGAGCATCGTGCACGAGCATCTACATGATGAATACGGCATCACCGAAACCATGCATATGGATCGACCGTTTTTGCATCAATCCTTGGAAGATAAGCAGCAGCAAAGCCGCTTTGCGTTCTTTTGGCGCAACCCTGTCGTTGCTTGGTTATATCTGCACATTCCTGACCTATTGGGATTAATCGTTATTGTGGTTATCGGCTGGGGCTTATGGGCGATGATAAGCTGGTTGGTCAGTCTGTTTAGCAAGACCACTGGTTTTGGCTAAAGGTAAAGCAGAGCAAAAAGGCGGCAAATATTAATGATATTTGCCGCCTTTTTATTGCTGAATTTATTACCTTTAACAGATTCTAAGCTAAGTTTTTATTGGTAACATTATTCGGTGATGACTTCTGCTTCTACACTGATGGCCTCAAAGCTCGTTGTTTTATTGTTTTGAATAAGATCAATGCTGCTACCACCGCCATGACTGACCAGCTGAATACTGCCATCGTTTGAGCGATAAGTAGGGTTATTGCCTTGGCCTTCTGGCGCACTCAAGGTCATTTTTGGTTTGTTTGGTAAGGTGATTATAGCGTTAAGCACGCCTTTTTCTGAGGTTTCAAAGATGACAAATAACGTCTCACCGCTGGCGCTGCGATAATTAACATCAGTGATTTGCGCGCCTTTGATGGCTTGTTCTGGATTGGGCGCTATCGCAGCATTATTTGTTGAGGTGTCCGCTACGTTAAGCTCATTTTCTAATTCATTTAAGCTCATATCTACTTCTGCATTAACAGCAGACTTAGCAGTATCTTCATCAGCAACTTTCGGTGCATTAATATTAGAGCTTACTGGCGTCGTTTGGGTGGTTGCTTCAGCAGCAGTTTCATTAACGGTTTCAGGTTCGGGCGTCTTTTGGCAAGCATTCAGCAGTGATAGGCTTAAGAACGCAATAGAAAGCGCTTTAAGTGATGGTTTTGATGTTGCCAAGGTAAAAATATCGGTTTTCATAATAGACAGCTATCCATTTATAATAGTTATTTAAGCATTTTAAATTTTAAGGTTAGTCTAGCATTATTTTTCAAGTCGGCTTCTATACTGTTATAAATACATGCCTTGGCTTTGAGAGCATTTGTATAAAATAGCATCTGTATAAATAGTGATAAAGGTTAGGGCGTGTCCTCAATTCAATCGATGGACATCTAAATGGTCTAAAAATGGCTAAATTTCGCCAAACTTCGTCAAATAGCTTGGTAATATCCCGATATTAACTGCGCTATTTTCCTTGTTTGGCTACAATTTATCTCATTTTTATCACCATTTTTAAAATGAGGACACGCCCTAGCGTAAAGTTAAATTATTACCTTTTATGCTTTATGCAATCGCGCCCGATTGGGTGATAATCGCGCTAAGGTAACGGCAGATAAAGGCGCAAAGCAGCCTAACATCATATCTGCTAATGCTTCAGCGCATATTGGTGCTAGTGCATAACCCTTTGCCCCCATGGCGGAGAGCGTCCAAATGCGGCGACTTTGCGCAAGTCGTCCGACTAAGGGATGATAATCAATCGTTTGCGTGCGTACACCGGCGCGCGCTTGCCATGCGCTGGTATCGTTTGGCAAGACATTGCTTAATTCAGGAATATCCTCAAGCAATTTGTCATAATTCTGCTGATTTTCTTCACCACGGATATCAATACTGGCGTCAGCATCTACAAAGCTGGCACCCAGTAAAAACTGCGGCTGATTGTCGCTAATATTATTTACCTCGGCATCACCAATTTGCCCGATAAAGGGCGCGCAATAACCACTATATTTGAGCGGTAATTTAGGCAGACCAGCGACCTGCTCAGCAGTGGGCGTAAACCAAGATAACTGCCCGCGGATGGTACGGCATTCAACGATACGTTTATCTAGTTGATGGCTTTCATAGGCGGCGCAAATAACGACATTGTCAGCGCAGATAGTAATAGAGCTTTGATTATTATTACTGCCACTTTCTTTATCACCAGTCACCGTAACTTTATCTGCAGTCTCTTTGATATCGGTAACGCTAAGCTGCTGATAACTGATATTTGGGTCTTTAAGGATGACGGTTTTTAGCGCTTGTGGATTGACCAAACCAGATTGTGGTAAATATAAATTGTCTGCTAAGTCTTTAGTTTTTAAGCCGCTTAACCGCAGTGCTTCTGCAGTCGTAATCGTAGTTGCCATCTCATTGGGATAATCGGCAATTTGCGCCGTGCCGATATTGGTTTTTATCAGCAAATCTAACGTACCTGTTTGCTCAAGTATGAGCGGCGTTTGCTGCAGCTCTGCTTGCTGATTAAAATAACGATACAGCCTGCCGCTATAGAGGTAGCCGATAGAATGTAGGTGCTCATAAACATGATGAATGGGTGTCATGTTCGGCGCGAGGAGGGCACGCGGATTGCCAGAAGCCCCAGCAAGTGGCGCGACTTTATCTATTATGGTGACTGTCATGCCGCGATTGGCCAGTGTCCAAGCGGTGAGTAGTCCCGCAACACCCGCGCCAATCACCACTGTATGGCTAGGAATGTGGCTGAGAGGGTTTGGCAAAACGGAGAAATTGTTATCGTCATTTAGTGCTAAAGAATGAGCGTTGTCAGCCATAACTGCCGTCAGCATTTCACGCTTGCGCCCAAAACCTTTCACCTTATTAATCTCGAAGCCATGAGTTTGTAACCCACGTTTGACGATACCAGCACAGCTATAAGTAGCGGCAGTCGTGCCAGTACGAGATAAGCGCTGCATCTGGGTAAATATCGACTCTGCCCACAAAGTCTCATTACAAGAAGGCGCGAAACCATCTAGAAACCAAGCATCAACGTAAGGGCGTTTAATAGCCGAATCATTATCTAAGCTTGCCAAACTATCGCCCGCATCGCCTAACCAAATATCAAGCGTGATATTATCGTCAATAAAATTTAGTCGATGACAGCCCGCAATAAGCGGCGGGTAGTTGGCTAAAAGTTGCTCAATCAATTTAGCAAGTTCGGGGGCGCGCTGTGCCCATAAAGCGAGTATCTGTGTTAAGTCGTTCAGCGGAATGGGATATTTTTCAGTGGTGATAAAGTGTAAGCGCGCGCTTGTTAAATGCGGCTTTTTAGCACGAAGCTGTCGCCAAAGCTGCCATGTCGCCAAAAAATTCAAGCCCGTACCAAAGCCCAATTCAGCAACAGTAAAGCATTGCTTGTCGGCAAGGTTTGCTAGGCGCTCGGGTAATTGGTTATGGGCTAAAAATACATGGCGGGATTCTGCCAAGCCATCAGCATGCGAGAAATAGACATCGCCAAACTCCCCTGATACTGGCACTTGATTGCCAGCATCATCGGTTTGCCATGCAATCTTAGCAGAGACAATCACGTTTGGCGGTGCGGGTTTTTTAGGGAATTTGGTGGCTTTATAAGGTTTATGCGCGGCGGAAGAGGTAGGCTTAGATATAGCAGATTTAGACTCAGGTTTAGACACAAATTTGGACATAAAGCATCACATTTATAGAGGATTTACTACCAGCGTTCGCGGCGAACAAATACCAACCACGAAATAAAAATCCCAACCAACAAGCTAATCAACACCGTAAATGCGCCATATAAAAACAATTGACCTTTGCTCTCATAAACCAAAACGTTCACTTGCGTTTGTAAGTCGTTGACTTGACGCTGAAGCTGGGCATTACGGCTAAGCAATTCTTGATTGGCCTCAGAGAGCGCTTTATTAGACGGTTGTAGCTGCGCAGCTAAGGTATCGTTAATATTGGTTGCAGGCTGAGCACTCGCAGTTGGGTTCGCTGCTATAGTAGACACCGTATTTGAGGCAGTATTTGGTAGCGTTAGTTGATTAACAGTATTGGGCGCTAATAGAGCGTTAGGCGCTAGCGTAGCCGTTCCTGCCGCAGGATCAGCATTAGTCACAGTTGGTGCTGCTTGTACCGATAGACTGGCAAGCAACAATAGGCTAGCAACACTAACGTTAGCAACACGGCCAAAAACGCGCGCAATATCATGATGAGCGATATGATGAGTAACGTGATTAGAAACAGAATTATTTAATGACAATACCCGCTCAATCACGATGCTGCTACCTTATTGGCTGGTTTATCTGCTGCGCTGTCAGTAGGTGCAGGCAGGGTCTGAACAAACGGCTTGATATCTACATGGCTATAGACACCATCACGCAAATAAGGCTCAGCGCTCGCCCATGCTTGCGCGGCATCGAGGGAGTCAAAGTCAGCAATAATCAGGCTGCCTGACATCTCGCTTTTACCGTGTTCAATGGGCGTTGGACCCGCGATAATGAGTCGCTGCTCGCTTTGTAATACTTGCAGGCGGGCAACGTGTTCGGCGCGCGTCACCTGACGTTGTGCGCTGCTACCAGCAACATCGTGACCAATAATGGCAAATAAGAACATGGGGCTTCCTCAAGTAAATAGTATGAATAAAGCGCTAATAACCAGAATAAAAAATAATGATGATATGTCTCATTATACTTTTAAATCATATATTATGATTAAACCAGCTTTTACGATTAAACTAGGTCTTATAATTAAATCAGCTTTTATTTAGTGGTTTTGTCGGTTAACGCTGGATTGAGATGGTTTTTCAACAACGCAAATTGGGCAACCACGAATACCAACATAATCGGAATCCAGCCGTAGGTTTTGAAGTTAATCCAAGCCTCGTCAGACATAGTGAATGCCGTGATATAATGTAGGACGCCCATAAAGGCAAAAAACAATGCCCAAGCGACGGTCAGTTTTTTCCAGCCACTCAGCGTGAGTGAAAACACCTCTTTCATGGCCAGTTGCATCAGTGGCTTATTAATCGCCGCACTGACCAATAGCGTTAAGGCAAAGATGCCATTGATAATAGGTGATTTCCAACGCAGATAAATATCGTCACGCAATAACAGCGTACCACCGCAAAAAACGATGGTTAATAATAAAACGACCCACTGCTGTTTATCAAATTTGCCTTTTTGACGCACAAAATGGATGGCATAAATAATAATAGTGGCAACGAGCAATGCGCCTGCCGCCGCTAAAATGCCACTGTAACGCGCGGCAATAAAAAAAGCGATCAACGGAATGAAGTCTAATAAGGCTTTCATAGCAAATAGGATGTCCAACAAAAAACGTATGGGGTAGTTTACACGTCTACTGCCGCAAAAAAAAGCAATCAACCTGATAATCGTCCGATATGCCCTCGATATGTTATTGATATGCTGTTGCTATGCCATGCCTTCGCCGTTTTTAGCTCGTTTTACTGATAATATAGTTAGTATCGCCAGTATATTTAAATGAACAACACATTCAAAACCTTAAGGCCAGCTTTATGAAAATCGACTTACATTGCCACAGTACTTGCTCTGATGGCACCTATGCGCCGACCGAGGTGGTACAGCGTGCTCATAACGCTGGTATTAATGTACTGGCGCTGACTGATCATGATACCTTAATGGGTATCGATGAGGCACGCGCGGCGGCTGAGGCCTGCGATATACAGTTAATCAATGGGGTTGAGATTAGCTGCGAGCACACGCTTAGCGGCGGCTACGGTAAAAATAAATCCACCAATAAAATTATCCATGTACTTGGACTTGATTTTTCCGATCGTGAAAAAATGCACGCCACCTTGCAACAATTACAAGACAGCCGTGCCACGCGCGGTCAACGTATCACTGAAAAACTCAGTGAGCTATTAGATATTAATTACGACGAGTTATGGCAAGCGGTACTAGATAAAGCAGGCGGTAATCCACAAGCGGTAGGGCGTGCGCATATTGGTCAAGTGTTGTTTGAGCGCGGCGCCGTAAAAACCGTACAAAAAGCCTTTGATAAATACTTGGCGGACAATAAGCCGGCTTATGTGGCGATTGAAGCATTAACAATGCAGCATGGTATCGAGCTGATTCATGCTTGCGGCGGCAAGGCGGTACTCGCGCACCCAACGCGCTATCAGCTATCTGCCACCCGTGTACGTAAACTGATCGAAGAATTTGCCGAGCTTGGCGGTGATGCTTGTGAATTACCAGCGAATAGCGAACCAGTTAGTACCCGCAGAATGGTCGATCGTAGTATTGCTGAACACCAGCTTGCCGCCTCTATCGGTAGCGACTTTCATGGCAGTAATATGCCGTGGCGACGTTTGGGTGACGTGCCGAACCTTCACCCTGAACAGCAGGGCATTTGGCAGTCGTTTGCGACATTGGCTTAGTTAAAATGATAAGTCGATACTGTGACTCGGCATTGTAAATTGACCATATAATTAAAAATCATTACTAAAAAACATAGGCCAAAATGAGGTGTCAGATACTGACGCATAAATCACTTAAACAGATTGATAATTAAAAGAAAAATTGCCACACTAAATGCGTCAGTTTAGATCTAACATAAATCATCCTTTTTACTTTCTTATTTGGTTTTAGCTCAATAACTTTCATTATCTGCGGTAGCCCATTATGGCTGTATCGATATCTCATCTAGGCTACAGAAAGCTCTCGCGAGTAATTTTCGAGTGGCAAGCTGCTGATAGGGCATCGCTGCTGGCATTGTTTATTTTGCTGGAAGTGTCATCGCATTGGCTATGGTGTTTATTTGTCTGGTGGCGCCAAGATATCTATGGCTCCTACGTAAATATGGATGTGCTGTATCCCTTGTGGATAGGGCTCACCTTGATGGTCCTGTTTTTTTCTTGGATGGTTAGCCGCTTATCGCCGATTAGAAAAGACACGGATTCGTTATATAAATGGCAAGCGATAATCGTCACGCTTTATAGCCTTTATATTGCCGTGGTCATTTTAGTCATGGGTCATAGTAGTTTGGTCGCGGGAGTATCACTCGTTGGTGGCGCGATGTTAGGTATGATGCTTATACGTCGCCGCTATGTCTGGAAAGCCTTTTTGGGTCATATCGTCCTGATTTTCCTGGTCACTTTGGTTCCCTATTTTGGCTTGACGATACCCAATCTACGTCAAATGACGATGAGCTCTTTTCCTTTAGATGGCTATAGCTATCTTACTTATAGCGAGATGACATCAATTGAAAATGCCATTTCTGCGTCTATTTTTAAAAATGGAATACTGAGTTGGGAGACCTTTAATCAACTGCGTTTGTCTTCAGCATTTTTTTGGCGCACCACCCATATTTATATGGCGCTGCCAAAGGCAATTTTTATCATTTATATGTTTCGCACGCTGCTATTGATATTGGATAACAGTAAAGCTGAGATTATGCAGTATGCCAATCAAGATGAATTGACCCAGTTAAAAAGTCGCCGCTATGGTTTGACGCAGATGCAGCAAGCACTGCTCGCAATGGGAGATAAGCAAGATTTTAGCGTGATTTTATTGGATTTAGATTGGTTTAAAAATATCAATGACAACTATGGTCACGATGTCGGCGACCAAGTACTGTCTGAGGTTGCTCAGACGCTACTAAAATCTCTATCAGAAGAGAGCATTGTCAGTCGCTATGGCGGCGAAGAGTTTTTGATTGTGCTACCCGATACCCAGCATGATAGTGCCATGACCATTGCGAAGCAGTTGCGCCAAGATATTGCGCAACATGTCATCAAGAGTGATGATGGCACGGATTTTAATATAACTGCCAGTATAGGGGTTTATACCCTGACCCATGAGGAGCGCGCCCGTATTCAGAGTGAATATAGGGCTTTGGCATTAGAAGAAAGTACGCAGCCGCTTGCGGAAACGCAGAAGTCTCGTAGGCAAGAGGCCGATATTAATAAAGCCCGTACCGACAAAGCTAGCACCAACAAAGCCAGTACGCAAAAAGAAAGCTCGCAAAAAACTCGCGCCCAAAAAAGAATCTCTCATAGAAGAAAACGCGCTGCCACAGAAATATTAAAGGCGCAGCTGCCGAGCGATATTTGTCAGCGCTTAATCTGTATCGCTGATAAAGCCTTATATGAGGCAAAAGATCGTGGCCGCAATCAAGTGGTCAGTGCCAATTATATGCTAGCGGCAGAAAAAGATAAGATTGCCGTCCTTTATGCCATTAGCTAATTATCTGCAATTTAATTGCTTACATACATCACATAAGCAATTAGATAGCCATTTATTCTGATATTTAGATCGTTACTGATGCTGTGTTTAGATTGTGAACCAAGCTTGAAAGCACACTGGTCGCAAAGCTACCCGTCGTTAAGGTAAAGCTCAGCACCAATATAGGCTCATTATCTATGTCCTGCCATTCCCAACTTAATCCTTCAATTGGTAATCTTAGCGCTCGTCGTTGTGCTTTGATATCACGCTTCTCTAGGCCTGTAGCTAGCTGATGTAATAATGGGTCGTTTTGCACAATCTCATTTTCGATAGCGGCTGCTACGCCACTGACTTTATCATTACCCAGGCCCCATAACACGGCAGTTGGATGAATATCGCCGCTGGCAAGTCGCGCTTGTAAAGTCTCATCGATTGCTTCGCTGGCAAATATCGAGCCTGACCCGTCCAAATTAAATACTTCGCCTGCAAGTCCATCATTCCAACTACCATCGCGTACTCGCGCTGCCAATATCTCATTAAATATCAAGCTACGCGCAGCAGACAGCTCCATGCTGTTTTGCTCGCGCGGCGCTTGTTTGCGTTTGCTCTTTTTGGGCTGCGGACGACTTTCTGGCGCTGGACGGGCAAATAATGCCAATGCTTCTCTGACATTATTGCCATTACGACCAAAGCGCTGCGGGCCAAAATAATTGGGCACGCCCGTTATGCTGATATTGGCTAAATGCTGCTCTACAGCACTTTTGTCACTTTCTTTAGCCGATAAATCCTGCTCGGACGCTGTAACTTCTAAATCAGCAAATTGGATATCTCGTAAAGTAATGATAAATTGATTGGCTCTATGCGTACCGCGATTGAGCTTTTTATTATGCCACTGCTGCGCAAGGATAGTGAGCGATTCATTGGCGCTAATATCTACTGGGGCAAATTCAGACTCTGGTAATTGCTTCTTAGGTATGCGCAGGCTAAACCACTGTGTCGTTAGCGCATGACGGTCTTTAAGCCCTGAGTAACCAACATCGCGTAGTGGAATCTCTGCCCATTCTGATAGCAGTTTAGCCAGATAAGCGGTATTCATGCCCAGCTTTTCGATATGCAACCATAAATGCTCACCTTCGCCCGTAAAGTCGAGCGGCAATATCTCATTAACCACAAAATCTGTGGCATGGGCTTTATAAGTCGCTTGTGCTAAAGGCGGCTGCATCGGCTGTGGCAATTTAGCCGTGTCAGTAGCGGCGCTAATATCGAAGCTTGCGATATCAAATGTCTTATCATCAAGCGTTTCGTTATTAAGTGAGTCGTTATTTAAATCGTCTTGAGAATTTGCGCTCAGGTTTGCATTGTCGTCTTGAGAAGTCATAAAGGCATCTTTTTTTGATTATAGGTTTTAACGTAAAGTGGTCGAGATATGTATTAAAGGTTTAAAAGGCATTAAAGATTTAAAAGTCAAAATTACGTTTTGCAACGCAGGCAGCATACAAATAAACAGCGCCTGTCAAATGGGCTTGCTACTATCAAGGTATCTGATTTTTAAATTGCGTATTTCTATCGGTATTGATTGATTTAATCAGCTGACATCAATACGTTTTCAGCAGGAATTTTTCAGCATGAACCAATAACGATCAATATTAAATGTTAAGGATAACTTATGAGCAATGCAACGATTCATACCGTCACCATTAGCAAAGCCGACATTCCAAATGGTGGCATGAAATCCTATAAACAGGATGACGATAGTATCATTTTAATCACGCGTGATGAGGACGAATTTAGCGCCTTTGATGGTAAATGTCCGCATGCTGGCGCAGATTTGGGCGATGGGTTACGGTGTGGCAATCGCGTTATCTGCCCATGGCATCATGGCAGCTTTGATAGTCGCGATGGCACGTTATTAGAGCCGGTCGCGATGCGCGGCTTGACCCAATATGAGCTGACCGATGAGGGCGATAGTTTAATCGTCAATACCGCAGCGAAGATAGATAAGCGCGTGTCCAATGATAAAATGACGGATACCCATACCATTATTGTTGGCGGCGGTGGCGCGGGCTTTATGACGGCCAATCAGCTGCGCCATACCGGTTATGGCGGCAAGATTACCTTAATTAGCCAAGACGATAAAGCCCCTTATAATCGTCCTTTATTATCCAAAATGTTTTTGGCGGGTAAAATGGATGAGAAATATTTAATGCTTGGTGGTGCTAACTGGGCACGTAACAATGATATCGATTTGCGCTTAAACCAAACGGTGAGCGAAATATTACCTAATGAGCGCACGATCGTCATCACAGGTGCAGATGGTAAAAGCGACCAACAAACGGCGGACTTCTTAGTAGTAGCAACAGGCGCTGAACCAAAAATACCACCTTTTAAAGGTGCTGAGCTCAATGGCGTTTATACGCTACGTAGTATGGATGATGCCAAAGAAATTAAAAGTGCCAGCGATAATAAGCATGTCGTCATCGTAGGTACCGGCTTTATCGGTATGGAAGTGGCATCGGCGTTAATGGAGGCAGGGAAGGCGGCCTCTATCACTGTCGTTGGACGTAGTCGCCGTGTGATGGCGAATATCGTTTCTGAAGCCGTTAGTAATGCTTTAATCAAACTGCATGAGGATAAAGGCGTTAACTTTGCCTTTGGTGCGGGCGTTAATGAAATCAATGCTGGCGAAAACAGTACTGACAATAAAAGCGCTAAAGTCAGTAGCGTAACCCTATCAGATGGCAGCACGCTTGCCGCCGATATGGTGATTTTAGGAACGGGTGTCGCGCCGCGTATTGAGCTATTAAATGAGGTAAACGCGCCAGATGGTGTGCAAGTTGATGAGCATTTGCAACTGCGTGACGGCGTCTATGCACTCGGTGATATCGCTAAAGCGACCAATCAAATGGGACGTATGCGTATCGAGCATTGGCGCGTGGCTCTGCAACATGGTTTAGTCACAGCAGCTGCTATCTTAAATGAAGATAATGTCGATTCGTTAGCGGAGCGTATTCCTTTCTTTTGGACAGGACAGTATGGCAAAAGCCTACGCTATAGCGGACATGCGGCCACGCCTGATAATGGCATTTTATTTGGCTCGCCTGATAACCTTGACTATATCGAATATTATTTTGACGATGATGGGGAGGACACGCGAGCCAGTGCCGCAAGTTCGCTTGGACGTGACAAAGAGCTGATTGCTTTCTCTGAGCTACTCCGCCGTGGTTATGCGCCAACGCGCGCCCAAATAAAGGCAGGATTTGATATTATCGAGCAGGCACAGGCGTTATCGCGCTAGCATTTAGAAGGTTATAAGGTTTACTATAAAGGCTGGCTTGGTTATTCAGGTCAGCCTTTTATACGATAGCTTTTATAATAAATAAACGGAAAAGGAAAACCGATGTTATGAGTACAGACCACATTAATAAAGAAACACTGAATAAAGAAGCCTTTAATAAAAAACCATTGAATAAACAAACCGTATTTTTACGTCAAGCTGAGGCAAGTGATATTGATGCACTTGAGCAATTGCTAAATCGCTGTTATCGGCAAGCAGAAGGCTGGACCAATGAAGCAGATTTAATCGGCGGTATTCGCACCACCAAAGACGAGCTGTTAGCCGTCATCGCTGACCCAAAACATTACGTTTTTATTTATCCCAAAACCACGACAGGTGAACGTGATGGTAAAGAAACAGGTGAGTTATTAGGCTGTATCGCGGTCGATATAAAGGACGAGGCTGAGATAAGTGAGAGCGCTGGTAATAAAAAAGCCTATATCGGTATGTTTGCTGTACTGCCTGAGCTACAAGGACATGGTGTCGGCCATCAAATATTACAGGCAGCTGAGACGTTTGCGCAGCGGCACTTACAATCAAGTACGCCAACGCCTGATAAAAACCCTGCGCGTCTGACCATGTCTATTTTAAGTCATCGTCCTGAGCTTTTGGCTTATTATCAGCGCCGCGGTTATCAGTTAAATGGTAATAGTATGCCGTTTCCCGTCGATGGCAATAATGGCGAACCCAAACGTCAAGACTTACAATTACTAGAATTAGAAAAGCTCGTGAGTCAATCATAAGCCAATTAGGCTTATTAACCTCAATTCAGCTAAACTCACTTCAACTGAATCCAAAGTACTTAACCCCACAGCAATCAACCCCAAAAACGTCCAAAGGTCATAAATAGCCCGACACTCAACAGGAGAAATGCCACGATAATTAAGCGCTTAAACCAGTTAAAAGCGGGCAAGCGCGTGGCATTATCATCAGACATCAAGTAAGCAAACAAGCAAATCAAGCTTGCGACCAAGGTCATAATGCCCAGACCAATCGGTAATATGGAAACATACATCTGCCACACAAGCATCTCGCAACGGTCATTATTAAGCGCATCATAGCAGTATCGCGATTGTACTGTCAGCATTAAGCATTAGCTGCACTTTAATATTTTCATCTTATTTCCCTACGAAATTTATTTATAATAAGGTTAAGTAGGCTTTCTAAAATTAAGTTGGGTTTTTAGACATAATTCTGTATAGTGAAGTAACATCACAGATACATTGAGACTGATATGAATAATTTTAAAAAATTGGTTCTAATTGCTTTATTAACGCCTCTATTTGCAGCGTGTTCAAACGCGCCTCCTGAAAGCACGGTCGAAGAGTTAATCGAAGCACAGTATGCGCAAGCCAATAGCATGATAGATGATGCGATGGCAAACGCGGGCAATGATGAGATGGCAAAAGCCATGAGCGGTATGATGGAAGGCATGATGCCAAAACTTGAGCGCGTCGAGAATATCAACTGTGACAGCGTCGAGGGTGACAATACCTATATGTGTACCGCTGATATTACCCAAACGATTGCAGGAAATAGCCGTACCAATAAGACCAGTTTTAAAGTTTATCAAGTCAATGATGAATGGGTGTTGGGTAATTAGAAGGTTTAGCATTTTCTAATAAATCAGCATGTCTACTGATTACTGACAATAAAAAAGGATGCCTAATAAGCATCCTTTTTATAATTTCTAAGACTGTGATTAATATCGCCCAGTCTATAAAAACTAACGCATCGTCACAAACTCTTCTGAACCCGTAGGATGAATGGCGACCGTATCATCAAAATCAGCCTTAGTAGCGCCCATCTTTATCGCCACCGCAAACCCTTGAATCATCTCATCGACGCCATAGCCGATACCATGCAAGCCAATGACTTTTTCATCCTCACCCAAGCATACCAGCTTCATCACGCATTTTTGACGGTGCTGGGTCACCGCACTATACATAGAGGTAAAGGTCGATTTATAGCATTTAATATTTTCTTTGCCATATTGCTCAACCGCGTCGATTTCAGACAAGCCAATCGTACCGATAGCAGGGTGGGTAAAGATGACCGTTGGTATCAAATCATAACTTAGATGCTCATTAGTCTTATCATTAAATAAGCGCTCAGACAGGCGACGACCTGCGGCAATAGCCACCGGCGTCAAATCAATGCTGTTTTCGATAATATCGCCGACTGCATAAATCCCTTTAACATTGGTATTTTGAAACTTATCGACTTTAATTTTGCCAAACTCGGTCGTCTCTACCCCTGTCACTTGCAAGTTGATATTGTCGGTGGAGGGCGCACGACCAACGGCCCAAATCAAGCAATCTACCGTATCGAGGGTACCATCTTTGGTGCATAAGGTCAGACTACCATCTTCATTTTTATTGACCTCAGTTAGCGTCGTATTAGTGTGCAATTGAATGCCGTCTTGCTCCATCTCTATCAGTAAGGTTTCTACGATAGTGTGGTCAAATGAGCGCAGCGGCGAGTGTTGACGCACATAAAGATGTACCTCAGCGCCTAAGCTATTCATTACCCCTGCAATTTCAACGGCGATATATCCTGCGCCGACGATAGCCACGCGTTTTGGCAGATGATTCAAAGCAAAAAAACCATCAGAATTGATGCCGTATTCTGCGCCTTTGATATCGGGTTGAATCGGGTGACCGCCCGTCGCAATCAAAATATGGTCAGCGGTAATGAGTTCGCCATTGACCTCTACCGTATTGGTATCGACAAATTTGGCAAAGCCTTTTATCACCTCAACGCCATTTTTCGCCAAATTATTATCGTAAGAGCGGTGAATATTTTCGATATATTGTTGGCGACTTTGTACCAGCTTTTGAAAGTCAAAGCCTTTTAATTCAACATCAAAGCCATAATCTGGCGCATACTTTTCGATGGCTTCAGCCACTTGCGCGCCGTACCACATCACCTTTTTGGGTACGCAGCCCCAATTTACGCAAGTGCCGCCCAATTTGTCGGCTTCGATAATGGCGCATTTTTTGCCATAGCTCGCTGCGCGATTGATCGAGGCAATGCCGCCGCTACCGCCGCCAATGGAAATATAGTCATAATGTTTTGTCATGGTTAAGTCTCTTTATTCAGTACGTATTAATGCGTATTGGTGCAATTTTGCAGTCTATTATTTTTTAATTCTGTTATTTTGAACTCTATTGTAATGGGTATGATAATTAATCTTACAAGGTTTTTATTATAAGGATATGCCAGCTAGTATCAGAATATAAAAGTATTTAGGCGAAAATAGCTTGATATCTAAGCCCATCTACACCTACTTATACCCGCCTAAACTATGGCACGCCGCCTATAAAATAACAGTCCGGGAATGGATAAGCCTAGCACCAATCCCGAGGTTACAAATAAGGCCTCAAATAAATACACCATCATTTGGCTAAATAATTCGTCGGAAAAACCAAAATAACCAATCTGCACCATACTGACCATCGCCTTATAAGCAGCGATACCTGGCATCATACAGATGACGCTCGGTGAAATTAACGCTTTGGGCGGTAGCGTATACTTTTTAGAAAAGTAGACACCCAAAAAGCTGGCAAGCATCGCCCCAAAAAAGCTAGCCACCACCAGATGGATGTGCTGATAAACAAGCGCTGTTTTTAACCCAAATCCAAACGCGGTCATCAGCAAACACGGCAGAATATAGCGTTTGGGCACGCTAAACATCAGCGTCCAACCAAGGGTAATAATGCACGACAACACCACGGTTTTAATGAACCACATCTTAAAACCCCCAGTGCTGTATTCTAAGTAAAACCAGCGCCATGACGATACCGACGCAAGCGGACAAGGTGAGCATATAGGTAAAAACGGCACGCCCAACGCCAATATTGACATAGCCTTTCAAGATATCTGAGAAAGAATTGATTAACGGGAAGCTTGGTACCAGTAACAGCACGCTAGAGGCAACGGCAATATCGGCATTATTACCAATATCAAAATAATAGGTCGTTGCCCCAATTAAAGAGGCGATAAAAGCCGTCACAATGACCGTGATGAAGGGATTGAAATGGTGCTTGGCCAGATAAATACGGGTGAACATCGCCACCATACCTGCGATAAAGGTCACGGCGGTAATCGACCAACTGCCACCGTTTAGATAAGCAAACGCAGCACAAGACGCGCCAACAAATATGCCCACCAGCCATGTTGGATACACCGACTTATTATCTAACTCATCAAAGGCAAGGGTCGTGCGTTCAGTTAGCTCAGGTTTCAGTTTGTCATTATCAATATCTGTGTCGGCTTCGGTTTTATTGACAATTTGCTGGATTTGTACCAATAAATTGACATTAATACTCTGATTGATTGTGTCTCTGGTGGTGGTGATACAGCGCTCATCACAGATAGTGGTCAAGGTAATGGCATTAAAATTCAGCGAACATTCTACGCTGTTCATGCCCAAAGCAAGCCCTAAGCGTTTGGATAAGTCCACCACCACGGCAGACTCAGCGCCATATTGCATAAGCAGTAATCCGCAGCGCACGCATAATCGAGTAATGTGCTGTTGCTGTACGTAGCTGATAGAGGTCATTGATTAGATACGCATATTGGCTATTATGATTTTTATGAATGCTATAACTATAAATAGTGTGAGCGGTTATAGGCTATCGAGACAGCAAGGTAACGATAGCATAACTTGCCGTGCTTATTTGCTACTATTATAAAGCGTAAACCACTTTCGCAAGGAGAATAAAATGCATATCGCTATCTTAACACTGACTTTTGCGCTACCCGGATGTAGTTCACTCAAAGAAAAACGCCAACGCATGGGCGGATTGCATGCACGCTTTGGCAATACGCCAAGTGTCGCGGTCTGTGAGAGCGGTGAGCGTGATCGGCATGACGCTAGCGAGTGGACGTTTGTGATCGTTGGGCTGTCTAAACGTGAGGTTGAGTCGCAATGCAGTCAAATCAAGGAAAAAATAGAGCGGACGGTAGATGCGCGGATAATGAATGTTGAGAGGGAATTTGTTTAGGAGGATTTATTAAAGGATGCTTTCTGAACAGCGACTCTGATTAAAAGAATACAGTTGGATGCTTCAATTGAGAGTTAAGTAAATATTTCGACTCTAGAAAACGAACTATAGTTTATTTGTTGATAGACTTTTGTTTTTTTGCTATGATAATCTCTTTCAGCAATTCAGAAACATTACTTACATTTCAGTTACGTATTCAATTATATATTGCTATCAATCGGGGTCATGCAAGATATAAATTTACGGTAGTAAAGCTCTAAATTTATAACTTCATGATTTTAATTGAGCTATTTAATTTGACTGTATTTCTCAACTAGGACGTTTAATGAAAACTGTTAATAAAATAAAAAGTGCTTTAGTTTTGACTACTATTACAACTTTAGTAGGTTGTACCACTGTAGCTGATATGGCAGGGTACGATACTGCTACGTTAAATACTAATGCGGCTAAAAGTTACTCTCAAGTGGTTTCTAAAGCCAATGGTCAAGGCGCAGTAGATAATACTTCTGCCACTGCTATTCGAGTTAAAAATGTCTTCAATCGTATGAAGCCTTATGCCGTTCGTGCTAATACAACAGGTGTTCCTTTTGACTGGCAAGTTACAGTTATACGTTCACCTGAATTAAATGCTTGGGCAATGCCTGGTGGCAAAATGGCTTTTTACACCGGTATTGTAGAAAAGTTGAAGTTAACAGATGCAGAGATTGCTGCGATCATGGGACACGAAATGACCCATGCATTATCTGAGCACAGTAAAAAAGATGCTGGGCAAAAAATTCTGACCGGCTTAGCGCTTCAATTAGGTGGTGCTGCGATACAGGAAAAAACAGGACTAAATGCTGAGGCAATGAGTTTAATTAGTGACTACGGCCTTGATAAGCCGTTTTCTCGTAGTCAAGAATCACAAGCCGATGCTGGTGGTTTACGTTTGATGGCGCAGGCAGGCTACAATCCAGAAGCTGCAATTGCAGTATGGCAAAAAATGGAGGCCGCCAATGGTCGTAGTAATGCGATAGTTACTTTGATGTCTACGCATCCAAACTCTGGGCAGCGTATCGCTAAAATTCAGGCCCTGTTACCTGAAGTTATGCCAGTCTATCAAGCGGCGGCTAAAGCACCTGCTAAGGCAACTACTGGAGTAATTACTAACGCCACTACTACTAGAACTATTAAGCGTAAATAACTCAGTAAGTATTCAAAAAAGTAAATGTTACCACAAAAGGTAAGTCAAACGACTTATCTTTTTTTTGCAAAAGGATATGTACAAGTGGCTGATTTGATGGTTATCTTATGTCTTAAGGGCTAGGTGTGGCAAGCTGTACTCATTTGGCAATACGCCAAGCGTCGCGGTCTGTGAGAGCGGTGAGGGTGATCGGCATGATGCCAGAGAATGGACGTTTGTGATCGTTGGGCTGTCTAAACGTGAGGTGGAGTCGCAATGCAGCCAAATTGAGGAAAAGATAGAACGGACGGTAGATGCGCGGGTGAAGAATGTTGAGAGGGAGTTTATCTAAACAACGCGACCTTATTGTATTTTCGAGTGTCGCAATTTTTACGAGTTTATGAGCTAATTGTTCTTGGGATAGTTAATGAAAGTTAGTACTTTACTAAAAATAACGCTCGGTGTTTCTATTGGTTTGATGCTTTTGGCTTTAACTCAAGAATCATACTGTACCGCCGAAGGTTGCATGCATTCAATGATGGCTTTTATTTTTGGCATATTTGGGATGTTCATTGGGGGTAATGAAACACTTACTTGGTTTGCTAATCCGTTATTAATTCTGGCATGGTTACTTATTAAGTATCGTAAAACATCTTTTTTATTGAGCTTATTATCTACTTTAATTGCAGTGTCATTCTTAATGTTTGATGAGGTAGTTGTTACTGAGGCGGGACATAGCAGTATGACTACAAGATATGCTCTAGGATATTGGCTGTGGGTAGGCAGTCATGCTGTCATAGTATTGGGCAATGTACTAATAATGATTAATGGACATTACTATTTAAAAACAGAAACGAAAAATGATTAAAATTTAGTGCAATCCTTGCTAGTAGTGTCTTCGATATTGAATATCGGTCTGCAAGTTAGGGTTGATGATTTATCTTAAGTTATGATGTTGGGGGTCGCAAGCTCTGCCTAATTTACAGTGAATCGCAAGTTAACTGTAATTAAGATAATGTAGGTTGGTGTCGAGGTGTGAGAACTAATGTGACCGTGTTGGATTTTAGGTGTCTTGACTGACCCAGAATAAATAATTTTAATTTTTAAAATAACCAAGAGATATAAATTATGGAACAAGCAATTAAAGAAATAGATGTTCTTCTAGAACAAAAAATCCCAAAATTTAAAAATACTTTCTATCCACCAGCGACAGATTCTGAGTTTGAAAGTATGGAAAATTTTGTAGAAGCTAAACTACCTGATGAGTTCAAAATACTCTATAAATGGCATAATGGTCAAATTAGGTCCCCCTATATTCCTTTCCATGTTGAAACGCACGAGCTACTTATGCCAATATTAGAAATAATGGACTGGTATGAGGAGCTAAGTAGTCAGCTAGAAGACGGAGATATTAACGATGAAGTATGGAAGAAAAGTTGGGTACCGTTTACTGATGATGGTACTGGTAACTCTACTTGCATCGATATATCAAAGGATAACTTTGGTCAGATAATACATCAAGACCATGAAGGTGATGAGACTCGTGTTATTTTTGAGTCATTAACAGAATGGTTGAAAGATTTATTAGATAAGATGAAAGTTTTTGATTATTCAACATGGACTTATCTTGATAGATTATAAAGCTTAAATACTGAGCGATATGGTGTACCGTTCAAAGCACTATTTATTTTAAGGTCAAAATCCAAAAAAGGCTATTCTTATAAAAATAACCTTTTTTTATTCATCAATAATTAACTAATTTCTATTAACTCACTTCTTTCATCGCTTGCTTAAGCATCGGTTTTAAGAACTCACCCGTATATGAGCCTTTGACTTCAGCTACTTCTTCAGGCGTGCCTTCGGCGATAATCATGCCGCCCCCTTTACCACCTTCAGGGCCAAGGTCAATCACCCAATCCGCCGTTTTGATGACGTCGAGATTATGCTCGATGACCACGATAGTATTGCCTTTATCGCGCAAGGTGTGGAGGATATGCAGCAGCTTATCGATATCATGGAAGTGCAGACCAGTGGTTGGCTCATCCAAGATATACAGCGTCTGTCCAGTATCACGTTTGGCAAGCTCACGTGCCAGTTTGACGCGCTGCGCTTCACCGCCTGATAGCGTTGGCGCTGATTGACCCAAGCGAATATAGCTCAGACCAACATCCATCAGTGCTTGTAGGCGACGATGAATCGCTGGAATCGCTGAGAAGAATTCAGTCGCGTCCTCAACAGTCATATCAAGCACATCAGCGATGTTTTTACCTTTATAGTGAATCTCTAGCGTCTCGCGGTTATAGCGTTTGCCATGACAGGTATCGCAGGGCACATACATATCCGGTAAGAAGTGCATTTCTACCTTGATAAGACCATCGCCTTGACACATCTCACAGCGCCCGCCTTTGACGTTAAAGCTAAAGCGACCCGCTTTATAACCACGCGCGCGCGCTTCTTGGGTTTGGGCAAACATCTCACGCACTGGCGTAAAGACACCGGTATAGGTTGCAGGGTTTGAGCGCGGCGTACGGCCAATCGGACTTTGGTCGATATCGACCATTTTATCCAAATGCTCAAGTCCGCTAATGCTGTCATGCTTATCAGCAATCAGCGTTGAAGCATTGTTTAACTGGGTGGCAGCGATAGGCATTAAGGTGCGGTTAATCAAGGTCGATTTACCAGAACCAGAAACCCCTGTGATACAAGTCATAATGCCAATCGGCAAGCTCAAATCGACATTTTTTAAGTTGTTGCCTGTTGCGCCTTTTAGCTCAATCGACATCGGTACTTGTTTGGGTTTGGCTTTACCTTTTGCTTCAACTTCGATGGTTTTGGCTTTATGACGAATACTTGGAATCTCGATTCGTTTCTCACCGGACATATACTGCCCTGTGAGCGAGCCCTTGGTTGCCATAATGTCATCAACCGACCCTTGCGCAATGATATGACCGCCATGAACGCCCGCGCCGACACCGATATCAATCACGTGATCGGCTTGGCGAATGGCATCTTCATCGTGCTCGACGACCAGTACCGTATTGCCCAAATCACGTAAGCGCGTGAGGGTTTTAAGCAAGCGATCATTATCGCGTTGATGCAAACCGATTGATGGCTCATCGAGCACATACATGACGCCCATCAGACCCGCACCGATTTGGCTGGCCAAACGAATACGCTGCGCTTCACCGCCTGATAGCGTTTCAGCAGAGCGGGCAAGGGTCAAATAATCAAGCCCGACACTGACAAGGAAGTTAAGACGTTCATTAATTTCTTTAAAGATTTTTTCCGCAACTTCACCTTTATGACCGCCAATCTTGAGCGTTTTATAATAGTCAGCAGCATCACCGATAGACAGCTTGACGATTTGAGCAATGGTTTGATCGTCTACGCGGACGTTGCGTGAGATCTCATTCAGGCGCGCGCCATCACAGACGTTACAAGTAGTATCCGCCAAATATTTCGCCAACTCGTCACGTACTAGGTTGCTTTGGGTTTTGGCATAACGACGCTCTAAATACGGCAGTACGCCTTCAAACGGCACAGTTTTATTGGTTTTACGACCACGCTCATCGGTAAAGTTAAAGGTCAGCTTTTCTTTACCCGAGCCCTGCATGATGATATCTTGCTGCGCTTTTGGCAGCTCTTGCCACGGTGCGTCCATATCGATTTTAAAATGATTGCAAACGGTAGAGAGCAGACCAAAGTAATACGCATGGCGCTTATCCCAACCATTAATTGCCCCTTGATTGAGCGATTTTTCGTGATGGGTAATCAGCTTTTCGGCTGAGAAATACTGACGTTTACCGAGACCATCGCAACTTGGGCAAGCACCATAAGGGTTGTTAAAACTGAACATCCGCGGCTCAAGCTCCGAGACGGCGCGATCACAAACAGGGCAAGAATGCTTGGCTGACATGACTTGGTTTTCGTCACCGCCTTCTTTTGGATTGCCATCCATAAAGTGCAGCGTGACTAGACCTTGACCTAAGCGTAGGGCGGTCTCTAAACTTTCAGCAACGCGGTTACCCAAGTCATCACGGACTTTAAAGCGGTCAACGACCACTTCTATGGTGTGTTTTTTCTTTTTATCGAGCGTTGGTAGCTCATCGGTATCGTAGACATCACCGTCGACGCGAACGCGGACAAAACCTTGCCCAATTAATTGCTCAAGTAGCACTGTATGCTCGCCTTTACGCTCTCGAATCACCGGCGCCAGTATCATAAGCTTGGTGTCAACAGGCAACGCCATGACTTGATCAACCATCTCGGTCACCGACTGCGCAACCATTGGCTCGCCATGCTCAGGGCAATAAGGCGTGCCGATACGCGCATAAAGCAGACGCAAATAGTCATAAATCTCGGTAATCGTCCCGACCGTTGAGCGCGGGTTATGGTTGGTTGATTTTTGCTCGATAGCAATCGCCGGTGACAAGCCTTCGATACTATCGACATCGGGCTTTTCCATTTGCGAGAGGAACTGACGCGCATAAGCCGAAAGACTTTCAACATAACGGCGTTGCCCTTCAGCATAAAGCGTATCAAACGCCAATGAAGATTTACCAGAACCTGATAAACCGGTAATTACCACAAATTTATCGCGTGGAATGTCTAAATCGATATTTTTTAGATTATGAGTGCGTGCGCCGCGAACCTTAATATACTCGTGTGCCATCGGTGATAGGTTTCCTATTTGCTAAAATGGTATTTTTAAAAAATTTAAAAGGGTCAATTAATATGAGTTAAATGATTCATTGAAAGCGTAGATAATTTTAAAAATGCTATTCAAATTAATATGGCTTTATAAAAGTATGTAGTTTTCATAAAGCAATAGTAATCTCTTTTGTACAATACCTTTAATACTTGAAATGGATAAAGGTAATCTAAATAAAGGGTCACTAATATGAGTGGTTTGTTATAGATTTGACAGAATAACGTCGTTTTATAAAAAGATTTGTCATAAAGTTTTTTCAGACCATTTTTCAGAGCAAAACGTTCTCAACGTCTTACTTTATTGTCATGACAGCAGGATTATTCAAGGTGTAATGACCCATTAGATGCACTTGGTAACAAAATTATCGGCTCTAATTATCAGCTCTATAAAAAGCGTGAGTAGGTGCTACCACTGCGGCTGCGGCAGCTAGATAAAAGTTTCGGCATCCAGACGGCGAATGTCTTATACTAGGGGGCTTAATTTGTAGGCTAAAGCCTTGAAGCGTCGTAATAATACAAGCAGAGCTGCAGTGATTAAACAGCAATGATGAACCAGTGAGGCAAGTATGAATAGCGTAGAAAAACGGGCAATCCTCGGGGTCGGTGGTATATTTGCCTTGCGGATGATTGGCTTGTTTATGATTGTGCCAGTATTTTCTGTGTATGGTGATAATTATGCGCATGCGACACCGTTTCTGATTGGCTTGGCGGTCGGTATTTATGGGCTAGGGCAGGCTATTTTTCAGATACCGATGAGCCTTGCCGCTGATAAGTTTCCGCGTAAGCCGATTATCTTTTTGGGTCTGATATTATTTGCGCTTGGCGGTATCATCGCTGCCAATGCCACAGATATTTACGAGGTTATTATCGGTCGGGCGCTGGCAGGTAGTGGCGCGGTTTCGGCGGTATTGATGGCGCTGTTAGCAGACGTTACGCGCGAGGAGATGCGCACCAAAGCAATGGCGACCATGGGTTTGACCATTGCTACTTCCATTATGCTGGCATTTGCCTTTGGTCCGTTATTGGTCGGCTCGCTTGGTATCTCAGGGTTATTTTGGTTGACCGCAGGTTTCGCTGTTTTGGCGATGTTATTGTTATTGTTCGTGCCGACACCACTACGGGTACTCAAGCATAATCTTGATAATAAATCGATTGGGCAGCAGCTGGCAGATGTGCTAAAGATTGGCGATTTAAACCGTTTGCATATTGGTATTTTTGCCCTACATTTAACGATGACCGCCATCTTTGTCATCTTGCCGCATCAGCTCAATGACGTACTAGGATTGTCGGTACGTCAGCAGGGTTTGGTTTATTTGCCGTTATTGTTTATTGGCTTTGCCGTGGCGATACCTTTTATTATCATCGCCGAAAAGAAACGTAAAATGCGCCAAGTATTTTTGGGCGCGATTGCACTTATGACCGCTGCTCTAGCGTTATTGGCCATTGGTAGTCAGGTCGGCGTGGGTATTATCTTAGGCTTATTGCTGTATTTTATGGGCTTTAACTTACTCGAAGCGACCATCCCATCGTGGATATCGAAACGTGCGCCCGTCGCCAATAAAGCCACCGCGATGGGATTGAATTCATCAAGTCAGTTTTTTGGTGCTTTTGTCGGCGGGGCAATGGGTGGTTTGTTATTGACCCAGCCCAATCTATTGGCGTGGGGTATATTGGCCGCCATTATGGCCGCGGCGCTACTGTTGATTATCCCGATTGCGCAGCCGCCTTATTTATCAAGTACCACCGTTACCATTCCTAAAGATATTAATATTCAAGATTGGTCACGGCAAATGCTGGGGGTAGAAGGCGTTGATGAGTTGGTCGTGATGGCAAAAGAGCAGGTCGCTTATTTAAAATTAGACAAAACCCAGCTGACCGATTCTTCGCGACAAGAGCTGTCGCATCTGGCGCAAAGCCCCCTAGATATTTAAACAAAAATTGGTTAAAGTAAATTCATATTACTGATATTATTAATCAGTTTCATTTAATAGTTATTAAAATATTCATAAAACAATTTGTCAATAAAAGGACAACATTATGCGCGGAGTTAATAAAGTTATCATCATCGGTAACCTTGGAGCAGACCCCGAGGCACGTCAATTCAGTAACGGCGGTAGCGTGACCAATATTTCGGTTGCGACCTCAGAGCAGTGGACTGACAAGCAAAGCGGTGAAAAAAGAGAAGCAACGGAATGGCATCGCATTTCATTGTTTAATCGTTTAGGTGAAATCGCGGCACAGTATCTTCGTAAAGGCAGTAAGGTCTATATCGAAGGCAGCTTGCGTACGCGTAAATATCAAGATCCCAATGGCCAAGACCGTTATATCACTGAGATTCGTGCTGAGCAAATGCAAATGCTAGACGGCGCGACCGGTGGTAGTGGCGACGCTGGTGGTTTTGGTGGTCAAAACTCAGGTCAAAGTCAGGGTGGTTACGGTAATCAGGGCGGCGGCTATAGCGGTCAAAGCTCAAATCAAAATCAGGGTCAAGCTAACCAAAATAATTATGGTCAACCAGCCAATAACCAGCAAAGTGGCTATAACCAAGGCGGCGCTCCAGCTTCTCAAGGTATGTCACAAGGCAATAACCAAAACAGCAATCAAAACAGCTTTAATAATCAAAATGCGCCAGCGCAAAATCAATTTAATAAGCCCGCTCAAGCACCAGCACAGTCGAAGCCGACAGCGATGCCTGATGGCCCTGTAGATGATGATATTCCGTTCTAACGAATACATAAATACAAACTGTTGATTAAAAAATGAAGAGCCTGTGAATACAGGCTCTTTTTTTATGCTATTGGGTTTTGTGTATATTGATAATTAAAAATATTAACAACATTATAAATACTAATATAAAACCAACTATCGTTTAAAACCGTTTTTGCTTTAATGGCATTTATGCGTAGCCCTTTATCATTGAATACCAATCAATACTTGTGATGGATTATATTTTTGTTTATATTACTGCTACTTACGATTTTTATTATTCATAAGTCATTAGCAATCATGCTATTTGATTTATAACCTTGATATAAAAGTGGAGATTATGATGAGCAAAAATAACGTGATTGATTTAAATAACCTCAACGTTGATGAGCTACGCGCCATTACCGAAAATGCCCAGCAACTTATTGCCCAAAAACAACATCAGCGTTTATATGATGCTTATATGCAGTTCGAAAAAATTGCTGAAGAAAGTGAAGCCAGTATTGAAGAGATTCTACAAGCGGGCGAGAAACTTGAGAAAAAACGCAGCATTAAGTATCGCAATACCACTAATAACGAAGAAACCTGGACCGGTCGTGGTCGCAAACCAACTTGGTTGGTAGACGCCCTAGCCGCAGGTCGTAAATTGGAAGATTTTGCTATTTAATCCGTTAAACATCTTTATGATTCTCTGATTTTATTTTGCTTTCATGCGTCATTGATAATGATTGCTTAATAAGCAAGTGGATAGATAAAAGCCAGTATCTTTAGCGCCAGTATTTTGGTGCAAAGATACTGGCTTTTTTTCTGTCATCTGTATGCCATTGTTTGCTATGATAATGACGTTTTTGTCTTATATAAGAGTTAGGTAACTGTGCCTCAAGTATCCACATCGTCTTACAAGCGTCCCCGCAAGCTCTGGTGGCTATTTGGCTTTATCCTATTTGCGCTATTTGCCGTCTTGCAAATGCCAGCGGCATGGCTACTTGAAAAATACGCCCCAGACACGCCGTATGTGCAACATGTGTCGGGCAACTTATGGCAAGGCTCAGCGATTTGGCAGCTGCCCGTGTCAGCAACACCGCTTACAGGCGCCGCTGAATGGTCGTGGCAGCCGTGGCATTTATTATTAGGCAAACTAGGGGCTGAAGTTGATATCAGCTCAGAGCAAACCCGTTTAAATGGTCAGGTTAAAGTAGGCACCAGCTCATGGCAAATTCAAAACATGAGCGGTAAAATTGCCCCTGAAACTTTGGCCGGTATCGTCGATTGGCAGTTACCTAATGCGCCGATTCAGGTCAATAACGTCTCTTTAAAACGTCAGTCTGCCGCAAATACCGCAGCAAGTAATTCAGCTAATGGTTCAAATAATAGTGGCTCAGCTACCAAGGCGGCCGGCTTTAGTGAGGCGAGTGGTCAGCTGACTTGGGTTGGCGGTGAAGTAGGCTACCCTAGCGGCGGTAAGGTTTTTTATATCACCATGCCAGCGCTGCGTGCTGAGCTCAGTGCCGAGCAAAAGAACAATAAAAATCTACTGCATATTAATCTTGTAAACAATCAAGATAAGCGCTTGGGCGATCTGTATATCGATGGCGATAATATGTTAGATGTCAGCTTAACCCAGCGTCTACTAGAAAATATGCCGGAATATAAAGGACAAGCACCGCAAGATACGCCTGTGGTTAGTGTGCGGCAGCCGCTGCTAAATGGCTTGGGGGCGCGCTAGATGATGAATGCTACCGATATTTCTAGCCGAATAAAACCTATTATCAATACGCTCAATCGCTTTTCAGCGTGGTTGTTATTATTGGCCATTATTTGGTTGTGTTGGACAGCAGCGCGGTTACTGTGGCTGCTACTAGCTGCTCCATTAGCGCCCGCGTTACCGCTTGCGCCTTTACAGAATACAGCGAACTCAAATACCGACTATAGTGGTTTGTTTGCCATTTTTGCTGACCCTGATCCTATCGCTGCCGCAGTACAACCGCCGCCTAATATTGGGCTAAAGGGCGTACTTATTGCGATACCGGAAAGTCTGTCTTCGGCCCTATTGGATGTCAATGGTGAAGTGAAAAACTACCGTATCGGTGACACTTTAAAAGACAGTGACTATACGCTGGTTGCCGTCGATTGGAATGAAGTCATTATCGCTGATGCTTATGATAAAGAAACTGTCATCAGAATGGCAGAAGCTATGCCACTCGACCAAAGCGCTATGCTGGCAGGTGCGGTGAGCAATCAGCGTTTGCCAGAGAATACTATGTTGCCTAACTCGCCTAACCTATCATCACCTAACCTATCATCACCAGACCAAGTTAATCCTGAAACGGTGCCAAATGGGGAAGCAAGCAGCGAGGGCGAGCCAAAGTCAGCAATCGATGAAGCCGTCACCGAATTACAATCCAATCCCGCCAGTTATTTAAGTCGAATGGGCGTCATGGCGTCAGGTGAGAGCTATCAGGTCACAGCCGCTATGCCAGCTAAATTACGTAATCGCTTAGGGCTGGAGCCTGGTGATAAGGTACTGACCGTTAATGGTCAAAGCGTTGGCAGTAATCCTGGGCAAGATGCCAGCGTCTTACAGCAAGTAAAACAAGCCGGTGAAGCACAAATAGAAGTACAGCGTGGCGATCAAGTGATTACCATTCGCCAGCAGTTCTAGCTTAAAGTTTAAAGCCGATTTTTTAGATACAGACTTGCTTGCTCTTATAGTTGGCAAGTCGCTAAAGAACATTAATTAGCTATCCAATTCAGTTTCAGTTCATATTACATTCAGCACATATTACATTCAGCACATATTGTATTTAACACAAGAAATTTAGCACACGAAACTTAGCACTTATGAAACTTAGTATATCCGCGACATCACTGTAGGTAATTATCAATATGGTCAGTTCTCAAAATTTCTCGGTCACGCCTTTACACCATATTTTGCAGCGTTTGATGCGTCTGTGTCGTCCGCTGTGCCTAGCTATTCCGCTATGGGCAGCGAGTACGGGGCTAGTGAGTGCAGAAAGCTGGAAGGTGAATCTACAAGATGCCGATATCAAAGCTTTTATTAATGAAGTGGCAACTATTACCGATCAGAACTTTGTCCTTGATCCGCGTATCAATGGTAATGTTACCGTCATTTCTAACAAAGCATTGTCGCGTGACGAGATTTATCAGCTGTTCTTAAGTGTCATGCAGGTCAATGGTATTGCTGCTATCGACTCGGGTACGACCATTAAGCTGGTGCCTGATAACGTCGCCAAACAATCTGGTGTTGCGGTAGATTTACAGGGTAATAGCGTCGGTGAAGCGCTAGCGACGCGGGTGATTTATTTGACCAATACCCAAGCAGCAGAAGTGCTTGGCGTGATTCGACCACTGATGCCACAGTCAGCTCACGCAGCAGCGGTACCGGGCGTCAATGCTTTGGTATTGTCTGATCGCGCTGATAGTCTTAATCAGTTGACGGCGCTTATCCGTGATTTAGACAGCAACGTTAATGACAGCCTGCAAGTGATACCGCTACGTCATGTCGATGCCGAACGTATGATGGAGCTGATCAGTGCTTTGGTCGCAAGCGCGGGTAGCGGGCAGGCCCAAGGTGGTAACAATCAGCTAAAAGTCATCGCCGATACGTCTAGCGATAGATTATTGGTCAAAGGCAGTCCTGAGATGATTGCCAAAGTACAAGAAATGGTCAATCAGCTTGATACCACGCCCACGAGACGTTTGAGTGGGCTACGGGTCTTTCGCTTAAAGTATGCTAGCGCCGGTCATATTGCAGAGATGCTGCGCGGCTTGCTTGCCAGTCAATCTATTAATAGCTCTGGTGCGACGTCAACCTTAGAGTCTGCTTCTTTAAACGGTGCCAATGGTACTGGCTCAACACTTAATAGCGGCGCTAATGCAAGTGTGGGTAATGGTACTAGCAACAATACTAGTGGCAATAGCGGTGCGGCCGCTTTATCGACTAGTGGCTCGGGTGGCGCAAGTACTGGTATTGGTGGTCGACCTTTTAGTATTATCGCCGATGAAACCCAAAATGCCGTCATCGTTAATGCCGCGCCAGAGCTGATGTTTGAGATTGAAGATGCTGTCAATCAGCTTGATAGCCGCCGTGCTCAGGTCTTGATTCAAGCGGCAATTGTCGAAGTGTCAGGCGATGATGCTACCCAACTTGGCGTGCAATGGGCGCTCGGTAATGCCAATAGTGGTTATGGCGTCGTCAACTTTAACAACGTTGGTGCTAGCGCGGTTTCGCTTGCAGCAGCTGCCTTGTCAGGTGGAGCAGGTATCAGTGCGGCAGCAGGCTCGATTGCGGGTGCTTTGATTGGAATCGGTGATAGTAAGAAAGACAGCCAAGGTAATACTCAGTTTTATGGCGCAATCTTACAAGCTCTTGACTCATCGACCAGTGCCAATCTACTGTCGATGCCTTCGATTCTGACCTTGGATAATGAAAAGGCAAGCATTTTAGTTGGTCAAAACGTGCCTTTTGTCACCGGCTCTTATACCACAGGCAGCGATTCTTCGACCAACCCCTTCCAGACCATTGACCGGCAAGATATCGGTATCAACCTAAACGTCATTCCTCATATTGGTGATAATGGCACCGTACGTTTGGAAGTTTCACAAGAAGTCTCCTCAGTTGTACCGGGCAGCGCCGGCAATGCCAGCGGTCTTATTACCAATAAAAGCCTAATTAATACCACGATTTTAGCCGACGATCAGCAAACCATCGCCTTAGGTGGTTTGATGCGCGATAACACCACCACGCGCCAACAAAAAGTGCCCGGCTTGGGTAATATGCCCTTGTTTGGTCGACTGTTCCGTTCTGACAATGACAGTAACCAGAAGAGTAACTTAATCATATTTTTACAGCCGACTATCTTACGCGATGGTGGGGCTGTAGCCAGTGTGACCGAGCGTAAATACAATCAGATGCGCGTCCTGCAACTGGTTATCGATAAAAACGGCACGATTAAACAGTTACCGCTTAGTGGTACAGAAGGTTGGAATGGCAATATCAGTGCCGACTACGAATTGATGCCGCTTAATCCGTTGGTGCCTAAGCGTGACCAAACGCCAAGAACGACTTCTCAAGGCTTTACCAAAGTAGATAGCCCTAGCAGTAGCGGTATCACAACTTATCCGTTAAAGCGCTAAACGCTCATAATAGATAAGTTGTCAGATACTGGCCTAAGCCTCGATAGCCCCAATAGCTTCAGTTCTTAAGCTCATACTCAATAACAAGCATACTTAAATGTACGGCACGATAGTGACGCCGTACATTAGTTTGCGTATTCATAACACAGATATACATAGTGCCTCTTTGATGCGCGTATAATGCAACCTAGGATAATAACTTATTGCTTTCATTAGTAATTTTTATAACCTTTCTTTTGAATGACGCCTGTTTGAATAAATCTAGTATGCATAAACAGCGATTAACAAACGTATAGTATGTCTTGGTGAAAGTGCCTTTGTAAAAATACTTCGGTGAAAATGATGCGCAATCTTAACAGTAGTAGTAATAGCAATAATCGTAAAAAGAAGTGGTTGCGTTTAGGGGCAGTTGGCTTAGCGCTATTGCTTCTCCCGCGCCGTAGTAGTCTAAAAGCAGATAGCAAACTAGCGGCTAACGCTGAAAATGAAGTGAATAATAAAGTTGCTAATAAATTCACTAAAGAAGATGAATCAGCGCTAAAATAGAAGCGGTGATTAATAATAATGGCTTTATTGTTGATAAAAAATGCTATTAAAATAAATTGCTTTAATCATTAAGAAATTTGGAGTTTATTGATGACGGTCATTGGCGCATCATTTAACGCTAATAAGGAATTACCAACTACTCTTCCTTTAATCGATACCCATACTCATTTTGATGCACCGGTATTTGATGCTGATAGAGACCAGCAGATACAGCAAGCGTATCAGCAAGGGATACGCCATCTGGTGTTGGTAGGATATTTACAGTGTCATTTTCAGCGCTTGTATGATACTGAACGCTTAATCAATGAGCGGTATCCATCGTCTATTGCAGGTCAAGCAGATGCGCCGCAACAGCCCCATTTAAAGGCGCATATTGCCCTAGGGTTACATCCTTTTTATATTGAGCAGCATACTGAGGCGCATCTAGAAAGTATGGCGCAGATGCTGGATAAAAAGCGTCCATTGGCCATCGGTGAGATTGGTTTCGATACTTTTACTGATGAGATGAAACAGCCTGAGATATTCGCAAAGCAACAGTATTTTTTTAATGCTCAATTAGACATGGCTGTGCGCCATAAGTTACCCGTGATGCTGCATATTCGTAAAGCGCACGCTGAAGCATTGGCATTATTAAAAGCGCATGACTATGATGCTCATGAGCTTGGCGGTATCGCCCATAGCTTTAGTGGTGGTGAGCAAGAGGCGAAAGCATTTGTGAAGCTGGGCTTTAAGCTTGGGGTAACCGGTCAAGTGACCAATCCAAACGCCAAAAAGCTACGCTGCGCTATTCAAGCGGCTGTCGCTAGTGATGGTATTGAGTGTTTGGTGATTGAGACGGACTGTCCAGATATGACGCCTATCATGTGTCAAGAGTCGGGCAATAGTCAGTCGGCGCTCGGGCAAAGCCCAGATAATGAATGGGGTAATGCGCCCGCTCATAATAGAAATGTCCCTGCCAATTTGCCATGGGTATTATTGAGTTTAAGCGAGTTACTCGATGTGCCGCCAGCCATTCTTGCTGAGCAATTGTGGCACAACAGTTGCAGTGCTTTACAGACTGATTGGCGTTATCCAGCCTGATAATGATAAAGAAACTGCTTAATAATACCCAGTTTAGTAATAAATAATTAAATAATAAATCACCTTTTAAAAGAGCTTTAACTTGTTATGACTGAAGAGGCGCAATTGCAGCAAACGACAACCCAAACAGATACTTTAGCTAACCTAGATATCATTGCTACTAATGAACATCATAATGAACAGCAACTTGCTTCTGCAAGCGCAGATATGGCGGACGATGCCGCTGAGCAATACGAGCGCCGTTTTAAAGGTACGCAAACCCTCTATGGCGCATCGGCAGTCGATACCTTTGCCGCAGCGCATGTTTATGTGATTGGCGTCGGTGGGGTAGGCTCCTGGGCAGCAGAAGCATTGGCGCGCACAGCAGTGGGCACTATTACTTTGATTGATTTGGATGTGTTGGTGGCTTCTAACGTCAATCGTCAGCTGCCGGCGTTAGACAGTACCTTTGGGCAAAGTAAGATTGCAGCGATGGCGACCCGTATCCGTGAGATTAATCCAAAAGTCACCCTACATTTGATAGATGATTTTTTGACCCCTGAGAACGTCGCTGAGTTACTGCCCAGTCGCGCACAAGCGAAAGCGGCGGCGCAAAAAAATCCGATTGTGATTTTAGACTGTGTTGATGATATGAATGCCAAGCTTGCGATTTCATTACATTGTCGCTTTAACAAGTTAAAATTGGTTTGTGCGGGCGGGGCAGGCGGTAAAATAGACCCAAGCCAGATTAAGGTAAGTGATTTACGCGACAGTTATCAAGACCCGCTATTGGCTAAGCTGCGCAATAAGCTGCGCCACGAAAAAGGCATTAATAGCGCGCTGAAAGAAAAATTCGGTATTAAGTGTGTCTATTCAACAGAACCACCGCGCGTCGATAAAAGCTGTCAAACAGGTGGCTTGCACTGCGGCGGTTATGGTTCGGCGGTAGTCGTCACCTCGGTAGTGGCGATGCTGATGGTCAGCGAGGCATTACAATTATTGCTCAAGCAGGCAGCGGTTAAGCCAAGCGTCTGATATGAATTAATGGAGTCCATCTTGTCTACATCCAACTTGCCACAGAACGATTATCCCATCGCAGCAGATGACGCTGAGCGTATCAATCGACTCAAAAAATATCAGGTAATGAATAATAATGAGGAACCTGCTTTTGCACGCTTAACTGAGCTTGCCAAACTGTTCTTTAATATGCCGATAGTCACCATCACTTTTATGGATGAAGACACCCAATACTTAAAATCGGGTCATGGGCTTGGCGGGGTTTGTACGACAACGCGTAAAGTGGCGATTTGCAATTATACTGTACTCTCAGATGAGGTTTTTGTCGTCCCTGATTTAGCAGCTGACAGCCGCTTTAATCAAAACCCTTTAGTCACAGAATCGCCGCATCTGCGCTTTTATGCTGGCGCGCCCATTATCATGAATGAGGACGGTAAAACATACCGTTTGGGCTCTTTATGTTTGATGGATGTACAGCCGCATCATGAGTTTACGGACAAGCACGCCGAGCTATTGGCCCAGTTTGCGATGATGGCCGCCGATGCCTTGCAGCTACAAGACCAGCAGCGTCATGCCAAACATGCCAATGAGATGAAGTCTGAGTTTTTGGCCAATATGAGCCATGAAATACGCACGCCGATGAATGGTATTATCGGTATGGTTGAGATGTTAAGCGAGACCGAGCTGAGCGCTGAGCAGCAAGAGTATATTGATAATATCAAAGTCTCAAATGAGCATTTGCTGGCGATTATTAACGGTATTTTGGATTTATCAAAAGTTGAATCGGGCAAGATGACTATCGATTCTATTCCGATGAACTTATCGAGTCTTTGTAATGAAGTGGTGAGTTTGTTTGCGGTCAAAGCCCGTCAACGTGGCTTGATTCTAGATTACCATTACACCGAGTCATTATCGCCGTATGTCAAAGGCGACCCCGTACGACTTAAGCAAATCATGGTTAATCTGGTCAATAATGCCATCAAATTTACCCGCGAAGGCGGTCGAGTGACGATTGACGTTAAGCACATGGAAAACAATCCTTGTGATGATAGACAGGGCGGTTATAACTCTGGCTGTTATGAAGACGGTTATTTAGGAAGCCAAGTATTAGAAAACCATGAAGAACAGGCTTCTCATTATGATACCGTTAATAGTGGTGTGGTCAATCATCAAGATATGACGCTTTGTATTGAGGTCACAGATACGGGTGTCGGCATTAAACCTGAATCATTGGAAGCGATATTTGATGCTTATGACCAAGCCAATAAATATACGCATCGACTTTATGGCGGTACGGGACTTGGCTTGTCTGTTTGCAAGTCGTTGGTAGACTTGATGGGCGGCTATATTGAAGTGGACAGCGCCGTCGGTATCGGCACAACCTTTACTGTATTGCTGCCGTTACCGACTATCGATGAGGCCCGTTACGAGACATGGCAAGACGAAAATGACTTTACGATGGCAGCGCCAAGTCATGAGCTTGTCGGGCACATTTTGCTAGTCGAAGATGATAGCGTTAATGCCATGATTGCCAAAAAAGCGCTTAATAATAGCGGTCATACGGTCACTCATGTTGGGGATGGGCAACAAGCGATTGAGATTTTTGCTTTAAATCCTGAACTCTATGATGTCATTTTGATGGACCACCATATGCCCATTATCGATGGCGTACAGGCAACCATTAAGCTGCATGAGCTTTATGACCCACAAGCACTGCCACCTATCATCGCCTTGACCGCCAATGCGATGGATGGCGAGCGCAAAAAATATCTCGATGTGGGGATGCAGGACTATTGCACCAAACCATTTAAACAAGAACAACTTAATGCTCTAGTGCAGTACTGGCTGATGCATAAACAGTCGATGGAAGAATAATATTTAAGGGTAGGGCATTCTAAAAAAGAACGGACGTTAAAGCATTCAGCATTAAAAAAGCTTAACCACTTATGAGCGGTTAAGCTTTTTTTATTTAATAAAACATGTCAGGCATAAAAATGCTTAGCTAACGCGCGTTTGGTAATCGCCGGTACGCGTATCAACACGAACCACTTCACCTTGCTGGACAAATAATGGCACACGTACCACCGCGCCTGTCTCTAGCTTGGCAGGTTTACCGCCGCCGCCTGACGTATCACCGCGGAGACCAGGATCAGTTTCAGTGATTTGCAACTCAACAAAGTTAGGCGGCGTTACAGATAATGGCACACCATTAAATAAGGTAATGGTACAAAGGGCGTTACTGTTGTCTTTTAGCCATTTTATCGCATCACCAATCGCGGTTTTGTCAGCTTGTAACTGCTCAAAACTTTCAGGGTGCATAAAGTGCCAAAATTCACCATCGTTGTATAGATAGTTCATTTCAGTGTCTAGCACATCAGCCGCTTCCAAGCTCTCGCCTGATTTAAACGTTTGCTCTAATACCTTGCCGCTACGAAGGTTGCGCAGCTTAACGCGGTTAAAAGCTTGGCCTTTACCAGGTTTGACGAACTCGTTTTCAAGAATGGCACAAGGGTTGCCATCGAGCATGACTTTGAGACCAGCTTTAAATTCGTTAGTAGAAAAACTTGCCACGGAAGACTCCTAAGGGTTGTAAGTATTGTCATCACTAATTGGATGTGGGGTTTGGGCCTTGCTGCGCTAAAATCGCTTATGATGCTCAGTGTTTTATGAATAATTCGTACGCTTTGATAGCTTACGCACTAAGAGCGTATAATATCGGCTTTTGGGCACAGGTATAAGGTTGTCATGATAAACCATTTAATCACACAAAAAAACTGGCAAACGCAATTATCCGAAGCGATAACCTCTATTGATGAGCTGCTTGGACTTTTAAAGCTGGAATCACTGCGCTCAGAGGTCTATATACCTGAGCACTTTCAGCTGCGTGTACCGCGCGCTTTTGTGGCAAAAATGACGGTCGGTGACAGTAATGACCCTCTGCTTAAACAAGTATTGCCCAATAAAAAAGAGCAAATCGCTGTCACCGGTTACGTGGCCGACCCCCTAAGTGAAAATACGCACAATCCGGTGAAAGGCTTATTGCATAAATACCAGTCAAGAGTATTGTTAACGATTACCGGTGCCTGTGCGATTCATTGTCGTTATTGCTTTCGCCAGCATTTTGACTATAGCGCCAATATGCCAACCGCCGATGCCAAACAACACATTATCGACTATATCAGCGCCCATCCTGAAATCAATGAGGTGATTTTGAGCGGCGGCGACCCGTTAAATGTCACCAACAGGCGCTTATTTGCTTGGCTCGATACCTTAGAGGCTATTCCGCAACTGACCACCATCAGGCTGCATACCCGTTTACCATTGGTGATTCCAGCGCGCTTAGATGATGCCTTATTGGATAGATTGTCACAAAGCCGCTGTCAAATTGTGATGGTGATTCATTGTAACCATGCCAATGAGATTGATGCGCTGACCGCTGAGTACTTGCAGCGTGCGCGCGCCGCTGGCGTGACCTTATTAAACCAAGCGGTATTATTAAAGGATATCAATGACAGCGTGGCGGTGCAAACGGCACTCAATCAGCGCTTGTTTGCGGCTGGCGTGCTGCCATATTATCTGCATGTGTTGGATAAAGTGGCAGGCGCGGCTCATTTTGATAGTGATGTGCGCGCCGCTATTGCGCTTTATTGGTCGTTACTCGCCGTATTGCCCGGTTACTTAGTGCCAAAATTGGTCAGAGAGTTGCCAAATAAACCCTTTAAAGTACCGATTGATATTTACAACGATGCTTAAAATGGGCAATATAGTATATTTTTGTTTTAGTAAACAAAGACCGATTAAAATAGTTATTAATAAAAGCGCAGCAGCCAGCGCCAAATAAAGAAAAGCCATTAAAAAACAGTACTAAAAATCGTTAATAGGTCAGGTAATAGTCATGTCTAGGGTTAATGTTGCTGAGGTAAATAAAGCATTAAACCTGCATAGATCTATTGATAACTTGCGTAATTACTAAGGATAGTAATGGTAAATTTATCGACGTTTCAACAGTATTTAAGCATTGATGCGCGCTCATCGCGGACGTTAACGAAATCAATTAATTTAACGAAGTCGTTTAATAAAGATGAGCAGCACTTGCTTAAATGGGCGGCGCTGTTGCCCATGCAAACGGAGGCGCAGCAAACAGAGCAGCTAGAAAAAGTCCTTACAGAGTTGCGCGTGGCAGCTATAGATGATCGGCAACGTCTGACATTACTCAATATTGTGCTGGAGGCAGCTAATAAGCTCATTGCGATGCTACGCCAACACTATATATATGAGGCACATGCCTTTAACGACTATCAGCTCGGCTATGTAGCGCAGGTGAAGTCGCTGTATTATTTAATGATTATGGTCTATGACGGTGTTATACAGCGAGAAATCACCTTTTTAAAAGATAAAAAGCTGCAAGCATCAAACGGTCTTTTGCAGCGCTATCTGACCAATGAGAAATCCTTATCAATCACGTTAGCCATTGCTACTTACCAAACGCTGTTGATGTATCAAAAGCTGTTATTCGAAGAAGCGCTTTGTTATCAGAAGCCTGTGCCATATTTATGGTCTAATATTAATCAGCTCTACTATATGGCGTGCCAACAGCAAACCGTTGATATCGATTTGAGTTCTTATATTACGACCCACTGCGCGGATAATATTCATCAATTATATGGTCAGCTATGCTTGCATAGTTTATTGAACGTACGCGCTATGCGCCGCGCCACTGTGCTAATGGTGCAGCGTTTGCTCCTAGAATGGAGCGAACATCTCATCGCATCTATAGAGCCGCAGACGGAAACAAAGGTGTTCGTCAATCTGCACAGTGACAATCCACCCACCTATTTGACCGCCCATTCTGCCATTAACCCTTATGATGCTCATCATGACTGTGTGTTTATAGAGTTGGCGCCGCTGGTCGCCTATTTAAAATCACGTAGGGACACCCTCATCGAGGAAGGTCGAGAAGGGGTTAAATCATCCTTAATGAATACGGTTGCCATAACCTTGAGCTATCGCTATATTCAGCCGCCATTGACGCTACCGATTAGACAAAGCGCCAAACAACAGGTACATATCATTACAGGGTTTAATGACATTCATTACCACGTTAGTCATGAGCAAAGCTTATCGACTCTCATTGCGGCAAAATATCTGCCTGAGCATCAGCAACCTCGCTATGACACCTTGCCAAAAAAGCTGTCTGCTAATACCGTTTCTAATAATACAATGTTAGGGGTAGAAGCGTTTGATAGTGACAATGCTTTGTCCGATTTTCGTACCTTGCGCTTGCTGCCAGATTCAGTGGAGCCAGCTATCAGCGCAAGCAGTGCTGGAGAAAATACCCCCAAAGCAAAATATAGCGGCAAAAAAGTAAAGGATATAGTGTCAGTTGCAGAAAATGATGTCCTGAACTCTATTGCACCGCCGCCACTGCGAACGATGAGTCTTTTCTTATTGTGTCGCTCTGAAAATCCAGCTTCGACTGATTGGTCAATAGGCGTGGTGCGCTGGCTCAATTTAGACCCAGAAAAACCGGAAGTTGATTGGCAAGTGCTGGGGCATCAGCTTATTGCTTGTGGTATTCGCCTGCAAGATAGAGATAGTCGCGGTCGGCATTTTTTGCCCGCGTTTATCGTTGGTGATGACGAGCAGCTGCAAACGCCTTCTAGCCTGATCGTGCCGACGTCTCATTTTTACGTGGGGGATAGAGTGATGATGCGTATCAATACCAAACAAAAAACGTTGCGCTTAGTGCGGCGTTTAATGATGACAGATGAGTTTAGCCAATATGAAGTGGCGCAACTTTAACTGCCTACTTATCAAAGCATAAAATAACTTTGCCACACTCAGTGTTTAACACTGAACGCTTAAACTCTAACATTGTGCTGAGCGTATTTAATTCATCAGCTTTAATTCATAAGAAGATGGCATTATGATTGCAGCTTAATAAGAGCGATTTAGTGGCAGCGACTTAATAACCGTAACTGAATGAACAACAATTTGATAAACAACACTTAGTGATTGTAACTTAAGCAGCAGTCAGTTAGATTATTGTTTATAATGACAAAACCGCTATTATGATTTAAAAGGCTTCCTATGCGTACTCAGTCCGTCTTAAACCTATTAGTAATCGATGACGACCAGCTTTACGCTGAGCGACTGGTAGCATTGCTAGGGTCATATTATGACAATGTGAACTTAGGTTTATTGGATGATAAAGAAGAGCTATTAAAGTCGCTACGTCAATCATGGGATGTATTGGTGTTTGGTCAGGCTTATGATATGAGCTTTACTGACGTGGTTGGTGTCGTGCAAGAGCAGAGTATAGACTTGCCAACGATTTGCTTGATGAATAAGGAGGCTGCTGCCAGCGCTCAAAACGAAGACGGCTTGCCGGCTGTGATGAATAGTACGATGGTTAAAGCCATTTGCGTAGAGCAAGAGATGGCAGTCGTCATGGCGATTTGTTTGCAGCATGAGAGTTTACGCTGTCGTCAGCAGCTTAAAACCTTGCGTCATGTCCTGTCTGAAGCAGAACAGCGCGCAAATGTCCTGATTAAAAACTCAAAAAGTGCGGTCGCTTATATTGACCAAGGGATTCATATTTTTGCCAATGATCCTTACCTGCAGTTGTTTGGCTTTGAGGCGATGAATGACATTATCGGTATACCTGTGATTGACTTGATTGCAGGCGGTGATAACGTTAAAGCCTTTAAACAGTTCTTACGTCAGTTTGATAAAGGAAGCCGTAAAGACGTTGAGTTTAATTTTGAAAGCAAACGTAAAGATGGCTCTACCTTTGAGGCAAAATTACAGTTGGCCTCGGCAACTTTAGACGGTGAGCCCGTTACCCAGATTATTATTCAGCAAAACAACAGCAATAGCGCTGAAGTTGCGAAGCGTTTGGCTGAGGCTGAGCGTAAAGACAGCCTGACGGGCGTTCATAATCGCCGCAGCTTTGAAGAGCAGCTGGCGGCATTATATCAACAAGCAAAACAGGGTGCGTCGACGGCAGGGTTATTCTATATTCAGCTCGATAATGTGGGTAAAATTAGAAGCAGTCTGGGTCTGCAAGGGATAGATGCCACCGTTAAGCAAGTTGCCTATGCTTTAGATAAGCTGGTAACAGATGAGCTCTTAGAAGAAAGCCATGTGAGCCGTTTTAGTGATACGGTCTTTACCATCTTGGTGGAAAATAAAAGCACCGCAGATCTTGAAAAACTGGCTGGGAAAATTGGTTCAACCATCAGTGAGCTGTTTATCGAAGTCGATAAGCGGACGACAAATACCACAGCAAGTATCGCTATCGTTAAGATAGAAAAAAACACTCCTGAACCGAGAGTGCTACTCGAGCGGGCGATGGATGCGATCAATCAAATTCTGATTGAAACCTCCAGTCATGGCGGTAGATACCATCTATATGACGCCAGTGAACATGCCAATAGTGATGATCATGCGCTGGCCGAATCTTTGGTCGATGCGATTGCCAATAATCGTTTTGAGCTGTTGTTTCAGCCGATATATGACATTAATCATGATCGCAGTGATTTCTTTGAAGTATATCTGCGCTTGCCACTGGCGGATGCGGACAATACGATATTGACGCCCGACCAGTTTATGGCAGTGGCCAAAGCGCATAATTTACTTGAAAAAATAGACCGCTGGATACTCATCAATGCCTGTAAAAAAATCAATGACGTGCGTAAATCCCATCCAGAAGCGCGCTTACTGGTACAACTGACCAACGCCTCTTTGATAGATAAAAAGCTGCCAAGTGTGGCCAGTCAATTAATCAATGCGGTGGGCGGTAAGGCGGGTGCATTAACCTTACAGTTTAATGAAAACGATATTGCTGACCATTTAACCGTCTCTAAATCTCAGTTTACCGCCCTTAATCAAGTAAATTGCCAGTTATGTATCAATAATTTTGGCTCGTCTGCTAAGTCTGTTGAGGTTGCCAATTTCGTGCAACCTGATATGGTGCGTCTAGCCCGAAGTTACGTGGAAGGGATAGATACTCCTGAAAATCTAGAGACGGTTAAATCGCTTATCGTCCGTACCAATGAGATTGGCGTCGATGTCTTGATGCCTTATATTGAAGATGCTGCGACCATGTCGGTTGCTTGGAGCGTGGGCGCGCGTTATTTGCAGGGCTTTTATCTCGAAGCGCCTAGCAATAGCATAAAAGTGGCTAGCGAGAGTTAAGGTGTTATTTAAGCCTAAATCACAGTATAAATCCAAGCCTAAACCTAATACGTGAAAAATTATCAGGCAACTGGGCTTTAACTGGCAACTAAGTTTTGAAAGGCGAATTGGATTTTAACTAAAGGCGAGCCAAACAACTTTTATGTTAGCAAAATCAGCAATTATTCATTTTTAGCAGTTACCCCTATATTTCCTACGCAGTGCTATGTAGGTTCATCACTCTTTGCCTTGTATAATGGTCGAGGTAGACGCATACATAGCCAATGCCCCTCAATTAAAGATTTCTACAACATGTCTATACTCAAAAAATATCAATTAAGCGGTATGTTTGCCACTGTTTTATTGCTCAGCGCTTGTGAGAAAACGCCGCCTGACTATCGCGATCCTGTAACGTTGCCACTTTATACCGAGGGTGACGCCGATAATGGTGCGCTTATATATCAAGATGCTTGCGGTCAATGTCATCAGCTAAATCCTGGACTCAATAAAAAAGGTCCGCAGTTGATGAATATTTATGGTGCCAAAGCGGCTGAGCTTGCAGATTATACTTATAGTGAAGGGCTTAAGACATCAGGTTGGGTATGGGATGCTGAAACGCTAGATACTTATATCGCTGATGCAGAAAAAGCCATGCCAGACTCGAAAATGCTATCAGATCCGATGCCAGATGCTCAGGAGCGTACCGATGTGATTGCCTATCTATCAACGCTTCGTGCACCGGTACCAACGGCTGATGATATAAAGTAACGCCCGATTTAACCTGATTATTTCACATCGCTATTTAAAATAATCATCACCATAAAAAATGAGCTAAGAATTGATAATGAATCCTGCCGCCAATGACTATCCCCGCAACCAGCAAAAAATTGCTCAGCTAATGACGCAGTTAAATCAAATCGTATTAGATAAGCCGCAAGCCATCAAGTTGGCGCTGAGCGGCATACTGGCAGGTGGGCATCTATTGTTGCAAGATTTGCCGGGCATGGGTAAGACGACGTTGGCGCAAGGCTTAGCGCAATTACTCGGTTTGAGCTTTAGCCGCGTGCAGTTTACCAATGACATGCTGCCGGCTGATATTTTGGGTATGAGCATCTATGACCAAAGCAAACAGCAGTTTGAGTTTCGTCCCGGTCCTATCTTTACTCAGCTGTTGCTGGCAGATGAGATTAACCGCTCTAGTCCCAAGACCCAAAGTGCATTACTAGAAGCGATGGAAGAGCGGCAAGTGACGCAAGATGGGCAGACTTATGCGTTGCCGCAGCCATTTTTTGTCATTGCCACCCAAAACCCATTGCAGCAAGCGGGCGTTTATCCACTGCCTGAATCGCAGCTAGATCGGTTTTTATTGTGCTTGTCGCTAGGATATCCATCACCTGCCGCGGAGCGCGAGCTTCTAAAAGGTCAAGACCGCCGCGAGCTATTAAAAGAGTTGCCCGCGGTGCTTGATACGCAGGCTGTATTATTAGCGCAGCAAGGTGTTAAGCAGGTATACGTCGCGGATGTAGTGTTAGATTATCTGCAAAGACTGGTCGCCAAAACACGTGCAAGCTCTGAGTATCACGGTCTTTCACCGCGTGGTGTGCTGTCGCTACAGCGTGCTGCACAGGCTTATGCTTACGTGTCGGGGCATATGGAGGTCACGCCTGAAGATATCCAAGCCGTGTTTGCTGCCGTCACCGATCATCGCCTCGGTCAGCGTTTTGTACCCGCGCATGTGACTGGTGGGCAAGCGACTCAGACCATCGCTCAACGCATTTTGGCAGAAGTGGCTGTTATTGTTTGACCATTTGTTTGCTCATAATAGATTCACTTCCAAAGCTGCTCGTTTATTAGCGATAAGACTATTAATTTTAAGAATAGGGTAGTCATGAGCCTTTTGCCAAAAGCCTTTACCGTACCAGCTACTTCCGCGTCACGCCGTTGGTTTGCCGCGCGGGCCCCAAAAAGCAATAGCGCCACGCTCAATTTGCGTAATGTCTATATCTTTTTTAGCCGCGAAGGGCTGCTATATGCGGTGTTATTAATCATCACCTTTATTGCTGGTATCAACTATGGCAATAACTTGGTGTTGGGTCTGTGTTTTTATCTGGTCAGCGTTTGGCTTATCAGCTTTCATGTGACCTTTGCCCATATTTCAGGTCTCAAAGTACAATTAATAGAAGTGACCATGGCAGAAGCAGGTGCGCCTGTCTGGGTGACCTTGCAGCTGATTAGTGAAAGCCGTCAACCAAGACGGCAGCTATTATTTAGCTTTGAGCAGACTGACGGCAAAGCTAATAGCAAGACAGATAAAAAAGCCAACGAAAAAATCAAAAATAGCGCTAGTACCCAAGAGTCGATACTGGTGACACGACTGCAAGGCGAGCAAGTGATTCGTTTGCCTGTACAAACGCACAGTCGTGGGCAGCAGACATTACCAAGATTAATTATCAAAACCGTTTATCCGTTAGGTATTATGCGCGCATGGTCTTATGTCTATTTTGCCCGTAGCGCTTGGGTGTATCCAAAACCTGAAGTCTTTGATTGGCAAGCCCAGTATGCTGTTGCCAGTCAGGAGGATTTGCCAACGGGCGGACAGACTAGGCAGGGTCAGGACGATTTTGAGCGGCTAGATAACTATATCGAAGGTGAGTCGCTAGCAAGGGTTTCTTGGGGTCATGTGGCGCGCGGTCAGGGAATGTTTACCAAGCATTTTGCCGACCCAGTCGGTCATGAGCAAACGTTGGATTATGCTGATATGCCAGCGGCGCATCATGAACAAAAACTCGCACAACTGGCTTATGGCGTAGTGACATTAGGTGAGTTGGGTGTGCCATTCAACATGCGTTTAGCCGGCGATATGCCCTTTAATGAGCATTCTGCTGCAACGATGGGTGACGGTAATGGCTTTGCGCAAGCGTGCTTGCTAAGGTTGGCAAAAGCGCCATGACTCATATGAGCAATTCTAAAAGATTTTTTTCAAAAAAAGCGATCGATGCCTCTATTGGCTCTAACAAATCAGACTTTATAGAATCTATAAGCTTTGAGCAGTTGGCTTTGGGTCAAAATATCAATACTCATACCAATGCTCATACCTATGCTCATGCTATGCAGGGCAGCAATGCTAAATGGACTCGCAAGCTACTCGCCTTACCAGCCTATTATTGGGTATTAATTGCTCAAGTTGTCATTATCTTACCGCATGCAGCGCATTTGCCATTATGGCTAATGGGTTTTGCGGTGGTCAGTATTATTGCTCAGCTGCCGCGTGTAAAAGCGCGATTTAAAAAATTAGCGCATCTAAAACGTGTCTATCAAGGCATGCAAATGCTCGGCTTCTTATTGGGGCTCACAGGTCTATGGCTGACTTATAATACCGCTTTCGGCCTCGATATGGGCGTAGCGTTTTTAGTGCTATGTCTCATCAGTAAGTTGTGGGAGTTGTATAAGCGCCGTGATGCTTATGTGGTATTGAATCTTTCACTGTTTGTGCTTGCCGCGCTATTTTTGATGAATCAAGGTCTTGTGACGACGTTAGAAGTAATCGTCGGGGCGGTCATTGTGTTGTTGGCATTTATTGCTTTAAATGACGATGGCAATACTAACGGCGATGGTCGCTTGCGTACTTTAGGTGTATTAGGTCTTGGGGCGTTGCCGTTATTGGTCGTGTTGTTTTTGTTCTTTCCGCGTCTGCCACCGCTATGGTCAGTGCAGCTCTCAGCTCAGCAAGCGACCACGGGTGTCTCCGATAGCATGTCGCCCGGTGACTTTGCCAATTTAGGACAATCGACCGAGCTGGCTTTTCGGGTAGAGTTTGCAGATAACCGCCCACCACAGCAGCAGCTCTATTGGCGCGGTTTGGTCTTTAGCGATTTTGATGGAATTACTTGGCGTCCTAGCCCTCAGCAACGACAATGGCAGCCTGCACCGCAAACACCTGCTTGGATTGAGAATGCCTTTGCAACTATCCCTGATGAAGTAAAAGTTGCGCCTACCAGCTATGAGATTATCCTAGAGCCAACGCAGCAAAACTGGCTGTTTGGACTTGATTATCCTTTTGCTCAGCGCCAAGACGTCAGTATCACCTCAGACTTTACCTTATTGAAAGACCAGCCGGTTACCCAGCAGCTGCGCTACGAGGTATTGCAATTTGCACCGATGCGTATCGATCCGATTCTCTCTGATGAGTCGCGCCGTCTAAATCTTACCCTACCAGCTGACGGCAATCCGCAAGCACGAGTATTGGCGCAGCAGCTATTTGTTCAGTCAGACTCAGACCCAGTACGCTACATGCAAGCACTTGAGCGCTGGATTAACCAAACGGACTTTCGTTATACACTGTCTCCGCCACGGCTGAATAATAACCGTATTGATGAGTTTTTATTTGAGACCAAAGCGGGGTTTTGTGAGCACTATTCTTCCAGCTTTACCTTTATGATGCGCGCCGCTGGTATTCCAGCGCGTGTCGTCGCAGGCTATCAGGGTGGTGAGCTGAGCCGTGGCGGCAATGTTTGGGAAGTACGACAAAAGGATGCGCACGCTTGGACGGAGGTTTGGCTTGAGGGTCAAGGTTGGGTACGTGTCGATCCGACGGCTTTTGTTGCGCCTGAGCGTGTCGAGCAGGGTATGGATGCACTGACACAGGCACAAGGGGCGACAATGTTCGGTGATGGCGCTAGTGCGCAAATCAGCTATCAGCAGTATCAAATGCTACAAACCTTACGCCGCCTCTCCGATCAAGCAAGCTATTACTGGCAAAAAGACGTCGTTGGTTACGATCAAGACAAGCAAGCCGACTCGCTGCTCAAATGGTTTAACATCCGCTCAATCACGCAGCAAATTATTTGGCTAGCGGCAAGTACTATTACCGTCATGGTGATTTTGGTCTTTGTCATTTGGCAACGTCGCCGTAAGCGTTGGCATCCAGCAGACCTGCCACTTGCACAGTTATCAAAACGTATTGGTAAAAGTGATAAAGCGCTTACTCGTAAAGAGAGCGAAGGGCAGCTAGCTTGGCTTGAGCGCTTGGCAATAGCCGTTAATGACCGAGAAATTGATTCAAATACTGATATCGACGCTGAGACCAATGCTAAAAGTAGTAAGAAGAGCAGTAAAGTGAGTAAGCTAACAGATAGCGGTCATTCAGAGATTGTACAAGCAAAAATCTTGCAAATGAGGCAGGACTATCGTCAACTGCGTTATGGACGTCTAAGCAGCCTTGAAACCAATGATAGCGAATACCAAACCCTACTGAAACAGCTGAAGAAAGATGCACGTGAATTGTTCTAATGGCTGTTTTGTGAAAGCCTTATTTAGCACATGATAAAATAGCTAATGATAATAAAGGAGGCGACTCTATGGCGATATATGTCGATTTTATGCAGATAGAATTTAAAGGCTATAAGTGGTGCCATATGCTGGCAGATACCCTGCAAGAGTTGCATGACTTTGCTGCGCTGATTGAAGTAGATTCGCGTTTATTCCACCGTCATGCCAGTTATCCGCACTATGATGTGACGGTGCAAATGCGCGAAACGGCGATTGAATATGGGGCTATTCCTGCTGGTCGAAAAAAGATTATCGAATGTGCGAAGAAGTTAAAAGTAGAGTTGCATGAGCAAATCGCACAGTCTGAGGATTACTAGGGCGTGTCTTCAATTG
>NZ_DEIR01000025.1:0-24093 GCF_002352555.1 Psychrobacter sp. UBA2769
AAGATGAATTGAAGACACGCTCTAGTTGTAAAAATAATCGATGATAAAAAACTATGAATATGAAAACGAAAAACCTAAGCACTAAACAACAAGGTCATATTAAAAAATGGCAGGACGATAAAGGTTTTGGTTTTATCGAAACCGCTGCGGGCGAGTCGGTATTTTTTCATGTCAGCGCGTTTAAAGCCCAGCGTCGTCCTGAAATTGGTGAGCAAGTGGTTTTTATAGTGGGGCAAGACAATCAGGGTCGCCTGCAAGCAAAGGATGTGCAAGAGCTCAGATTTGTGCAGCAAAAAATGGCGCAAAAGAACCGCCAAATCCGGCAGCGGAATCATAAACGCAGCGCCCAAGCAGAGTTTGAAGCAGGGCAAAAGAAACGCTTGTTTCTTGGTATTGGCTTTTATGGGGTTTTAATTTTATTGGTGGTCATGAATAAGCTAAGCTGGCCGGTACTTGCTTGGTACGCGATATTAGGCGTCATTACCTATGGCATGTATGCCAAAGACAAAGCTGCTGCCCAAAGTGGCGCTTGGCGGACGCCTGAGTCAACATTGCATCTGCTAAGTGCGCTTGGCGGTTGGGTTGGGGCGATGGTCGCGCAAACCTACTTGCGTCATAAGTCGCAAAAGCCTGAATTTCGTATTACTTATTATTTAACTGTGATTATTAATTTAGCAGGATTGTTGTTCATTTTGGCGGGTAAAGACTTTGCATTCTTGGAAAATTTGCCTTTTGTCTAGGTTTTGACAGATGCATTGATTAAATCATTGAATAATTGCCTAATTAAATATTATGCAAATGCTGACCTTAACCAAATGACTATCTATTGCTAACTGATAGATGACAATAGCAGCTTTTATTATTGTTATGATACTTGAGGATTAAATAGAACCATTTGAATACTTAACGTAGCAATAACTTTAAAGAGGAAAGTAATGAGTAATAACAATAATAATGCTAACGAAGTTGATTTAACACAAGATATTTTTGCAGCCTTAATCGACAATCATGAGATACAGCGGGCGTTATGCGATAAGCTTGAAAGCACGAAAGATGAGGCGCAGCGTAAAGCCATTTATGAAGAGTTAAAGCTTGAATTACACTCGCATGCGGCAGCAGAAGAGCGCCATTTATATGTGCCCGTCATGCAGCATGATGATGGGCTTGATTTGTCTCGGCATGCCATTACTGAGCATCATGAAATGGATGAGATGATGGAAACCTTGGATGATGGACGTATTGGCCAAGAGAAATGGGATAGCACCTGTGCAGATTTGATTCATAAGGTACGCCATCATTTAAAAGAAGAAGAAAACAAGTTTTTTAAAGAGGCGAAAAAGATTTTAGATAGCGACTTGCAGCAACGCCTTGGCTCATTGTATCAAGTTGAGTATGCTGAGTTTAAGCAAGCACATGCAGATGATGCATGATTACGTTGTTTTAAATGTATGAATGAATTGCAATGTTCAAAATAAAAAACCACTATTGCTAGTGGTTTTTTTATGTTTAATGATTTTATGAATACCGCTTTAAATCGACTCTAACACTTGTTTATAAACAGCGGCGTCACTGGCTGAAAAGCAGCAAAAGATAACTTCGCGGATAGAGAAATTAGTCGCCTGTTCTAGAGCATTTAACACATAATTTTGCACTGTATCAATTGCTATTTTGGTTGCTTTATCCAGCGGGTAACCATAAACACCGGTACTAATAGCGGGGAAGGCAATGCTAGTAAGATTGTGCTTGACGGCTAAATCTAGTGAGTTTCGATAACAGTTGGCGAGTAGCTCTGGCTCATGTTGATTACCGCCATGCCAAACAGGGCCTACCGTGTGAATCACATATTGGCAAGGCAGCTTAAACGCGGGACTGATTTTAGCCTCGCCCGTCTGGCAACCATTCAATGTACGACAATATGCTAATAACTCACGTCCAGCTGCCCGATGAATCGCGCCGTCTACACCGCCGCCGCCAAGCAAACTTGAATTGGCAGCATTGACAATGGCATCTATATTTAACGTAGTGATATCAGCTTGTATCACTAATAAAGTCACACCATTACCACTATTGTTCTTATTGTTAATGTCGTCAGATTCTGGTATTTGCTTCTGGGTAATAGGTTTTATTGGGTTATTAGACGTTTGACTATCAGACATGGCAGCAACCTTTTTATATTGAACTGATCATACTTTAGCGTTTTTAACGCAACTCGACTATATGGCTTACGTTATCGATAAGATTCGATAGGCTATCTCTCGACAAAGACGCAAAAAAATAGGCTACCGATTTGGTAGCCTATTTACAAAGTCATCTGATTTATATCATTTAAGCATCACGCTTTTTTTCCAAAAACAGCATATCAATAACAATCAACGCCACACCAATACAAATACCAATATCGGCAATATTAAAGATTGGATAATGCCAAACGTCAGCATAATGCACATGAATAAAGTCAATCACGTGACCATGTAGCAAGCGGTCAATCAGGTTGCCAATGGCGCCGCCAAGCACCAAGGCTAGACCCAATGATAACAGCTTGGCTTTACGCGGCGCTTTTACCAGATAGCCAATTAAAAACAGCGACATAATTAGTGCAAGTCCAGCAAAAAACCATTTTTGCCAACCGCCTGCATCGGCCAAAAAGCTAAACGCCGCACCATAATTATAAGCAAGCGTCCAATTTAAAAACGGTTCAATCACGGGTACGGGCTCGAGGAAGTTTAGCTTGGTTTCAGCCAGCCATTTGGTCCACTGATCAATAATAATCACAACCAGTGATAGCAAGTACCACATAAAAGCGCGACTGCCATTAGCAACCATTTTTGGTGTCTTATTCAGGCGACTTTTGGGTGTGGTTGAGCTGCCCGTGGTCGCATGCGCAGGTTTAGGCGAATGATCAACCTCAACCTGCGGTTGCTTATGTTCCGATGAGTCTGTCGGATTAGGCGTAGAGTTAGGCGCTGATTTAGGCATAATGGCGCACCTCGCCGTCGCCGCTGACGTTGGTCACGCAGCGAGCACATAGTTCAGGATGCGCCGCGTCTGTACCGATATCATCACGGATATGCCAGCAGCGTACGCATTTGGTGCCAGTGGCGGCGCTGACTTCGACTACTAAATCGACTGATTCATCGGCATTGTTATCAGTTTGGGCAGTATTGTTTTGACTGTCAGCAGGGGCAGCGCTCATTGGCTTCAAAGTTGCGCTACTGGTGATTAGCACAAAACGCAGCTCTTCACCAAGCTTGGCCAAACTTTCATGCATCGCACCGTCGGCATATAAATCAACGCCAGCAGATAAGTTGGCATTGATGATTTTTTCACCGCGTGCGGTTTCGATATGTTTATTGACCATATCTTTTGCCTGCATGATGCGTTGCCAGTCATCGGTACTGATGGCGCTTAGCTCAAACTCTGGGAAGGTATACCATTCTTCGGTAAACACGTAGCCTGCGTCCTTGCCGTTCTTACCTTCCAATACTTCCCACGCTTCTTGCGCGGTAAATGACAAAATCGGCGTAATCCAGCGAATCAACGCATGAGCGATATGGTAAATCGCCGTTTGCGCAGAGCGACGCGGCTGTCCATCAGTTTGGGTCGTGTACTGACGGTCTTTGATAATATCTAGATAGAAGCTGCCTAAATCCTGCGAGCAAAACGCAGTGATATGTTGGGTGACTTGGTGAAAGTCCATCGCATCATAAGCGCTGATGATTTGCGCTTGTACCGTTTGCGCACGCTCAATGATGAACTTATCAAGGCTGACCAGCTCATTAATATCAACGCTGTTGGTTGCTGGATCGAAGTCATCGGTATTGGCAAGCAAGAAGCGCAAGGTATTACGGATACGGCGATACATATCGATGGCGCCTTTAAAGACCGTTTTACCTGCGCTCATCTCATAACGATAATCGCTCGACGCAATCCACAAACGCAGCATATCCGCGCCGGTTTTATTAATCTCGTCTTGCGGCGTGATGATATTGCCAAGTGATTTACTCATCTTGCGGCCGTTTTCATCGACGACAAAACCATGGGTCAATACTTGCTTAAACGGTGGGCGCTCGTACATCGCCTCAGAGGTAAGCAGTGACGTCTGGAACCAACCGCGATGCTGATCAGAACCTTCTAAATACATATCAGCAGGATTGGTTAATTCATCGCGCTGCTCAAGGACGGCAAAATGCGTCGTTCCTGAGTCAAACCAAACGTCTAACGTATCCGTTGCTTTATCATAATCCGCGGCTTCCGCGCCTAAGAAATCTTCACAGCTGGCATCAAACCAAGCTTCTACGCCGCCTGCATCGATTTTTTGTGCAGCAACTTCCATCAGCTCAAGCGTATTAGGGTGCAGCTCGCCGGTTTCTTTATGAGTGAAAAAGGCAATCGGCACGCCCCAAGTACGCTGGCGCGAGATACACCAATCTGGGCGACCGTTCATCATCGCTTCGATGCGGTTTTGTCCCCACGCTGGCGTCCAATTAACCGTTGGAATATCGGCAAGCGCACGCTCACGCAAACCTTTGGTTTCCATATTGATAAACCACTGCGGTGTTGCACGGAAAATAATCGGCGACTTGTGACGCCAGCAATGCGGATAGCTGTGCTCAATTTTGGTATGGCTGATTAAATGACCGTTATCATTTAAGGTAGCGATAATTTGCGGATTGGCTTTATAGATATGCTCGCCTGCAAATACCGCCGCGCTTTCTAAATAGACGCCCGTACCACTCACTGGGTTTTCAACGGGCAAGTTATATTTCAGGCCAACGATATAATCGTCAAGACCGTGACCAGGGGCCGTATGGACGAGGCCAGTACCGCTATCGGTGGTCACGTGATCGCCTAGGATTAATGGTACTTGGCGGTCTGCAATTAGTGGATGCTGGGCGCGCAGACCTTCAAGCTCGCGTCCTGATACCGTTGCCAATACGCCTTGATTGCTAAGTTTAAGCTCGCTTAGGGCGGTTTCGACAAGTTCAGCGGCTAGTAACAAGTTACCTTTTTCAGTTACGACCACACTATAGTCATGCTCAGGATGTACGGCGATTGCTTGGTTAGCAGGTAGCGTCCAAGGTGTCGTGGTCCAAATAACGGCTGCGATATTGCCGTCAATTTCGCTTAACGCTGCAACTTTTTCGGTATCTAGTACATCAAAGCTCACATAAATAGCGTCTGAGACTTTATCTTGGTATTCAACTTCGGCTTCAGCTAGGGCAGAGCTACAGTCTAAGCACCAGTTAACAGGCTTCATACCGCGAGTTACGTGACCGTTGTCATAAATTTTAGCAAGTGCGCGTACGATGTTAGCTTCTTGATGGAAGTTCATTGTTAGATAAGGGTTGTCCCAATCACCAAACACGCCTAGACGTTTAAAGTCTGCCTTTTGCAGCTCAATCTGCGTGCTTGCATACTCGCGGCATAGACCACGGAACTCGGTCGCAGAGACTTTTTGACCAACTTTACCGACTTTGGCTTCGACCTTTTGCTCGATAGGCAGACCATGACAGTCCCAACCTGGCACATAAGGCGCGTCAAAACCCGATAAAGTTTTTGACTTCACGATAATGTCTTTTAATACCTTATTGACCGCATGACCTAAGTGAATCTGACCGTTGGCGTATGGAGGGCCATCATGCAAAATGTATTTGGTCGCCCCTGTACGCGCCTGACGAATCTTGCCGTACACGTCATCCGCCTCCCACGCAGCCAGCCAATCTGGCTCACGTTTGGCGAGGTTTGCACGCATCGCAAAAGGCGTATCGGCAAGGTTTAGGGTGTCTTTATAATCTTGGCTTGGTGTATCGTTTCTTTTATCAGTCATAGAAGGTGTCTTATAAGATGATGGTTAGAGGTTACGTTTGAAATTCAGGCTTAAGGTTAAATATAATATGGGGTCAAATATTTGATAATCGATGCTAGCCTTTTGCTTAGAAAACTTTACTTAGAAAACTTTGCTTAAAAGATATTACTTATGAATTGCTTATAACGTGTTGCTTATAGATAGTTACGTCCATCATAAATACTAATGAGACGATTGCAACAAAAAATATCTTTAACAGATAGCAGAATAATGAGAAAAGTGAATATGATAACGGCAGCTATTATATGACAAAACGAGGAGGGTAAAAAGAGCTGACCAGTATCGCCCTGTTTTTAGCCAAAACCAAGCACTTATGCCAGCATTCATACCTTGTCTATTAAATCATACGTCTGGCAAATTTGATTGTCTATTTATTAGATTATGCCTAATTGGCTAAGCGCTAAAAAACTTCTGACAACCATAAGCGCAATTTCAGCGACCAAAGTGGCTGCATACCAGTCAAGCCTTGCGTCATTTCACCATCTTTTAGAACGACATAAGACGGCGTGACTTGCCCTTGCCAATCAGCGAATATCTCACCTTCTTGGTCATTGACGGTGGTAAATTGATAATTGTGTTCAGTGAGGTAGCTGTGCAGCTCTTGGTCAGAACCTGATTTAATCGCAATGGTTACCACAGGATAGTCATTTGCTGCGGCAAGCTTATCTATCGTCGGCGAGGTCACCCGACAAACCGGACACCAGGTTCCCCAAAAATATACCAACGTTGGCTTATCCCGACTCATTGCTGCTAAGTCAACGCTCTGCCCTTGATAGTCGGTCAATTGCAATTGCGGATTGGCTGGCATGACCGGTTGGCGCCACCAGTTAATAGCGGTATAAATGACAGCAAATACCAAGCCATAGATAAGCAGATTTTTAGCAACAGACAATATCTTTTGCTTTGGCGTTTTTTTTGGCGTCTCAAGGTTTTTTTCAGTATCAGTATCAGTCGTCATAGTGGCTGCTTTTTTGCTCTCAATGTGATTAATAGATAAAAATAAACGGCTGAATGGTCAGCCGTATTATTCGTAAAATCTATGGAACTGTTATGAGTGGTTACTTTTTAACCATACTTTTTAAAATAACTGTTTAAGGTTTTTGTGCACGGTCTTGCAGTGGATCGCCGATAAGCACGCTGCCTGAATTTTCACGACGCTCTTCATCGGTCAATTTGCTTGCTGGAATTTTAGCCTTTCTCTTCCATTTTAAGCTAAACAAATCATCACGGCGGTCAAGCAGGTTATGCACCGAGCCTTCATTACGAACATGAATAAGCTTGTCTAAGTTTAAATCAGAGAAGAATACCATTTCAGTATTGGCCGTGGTTTCTGCCATAATCGCATCATGCGGGAAAGCAAAATCTGACGGTGAGAAAATAGACGACTGTGCGTATTGGATATCCAAGCTTTCAACTTGCGGTAAGTTACCGACTGAACCACAAATCATCACATAGCATTCGTTTTCAATCGCACGAGCTTGGGCACAGTGGCGTACGCGCAGATAGCCGTTCTGGGTATCTGTCCAAAATGGGACGAACAAGATATCCATGTCATCAAGTGCCATCAAGCGCGCAAGCTCTGGGAACTCAACGTCATAGCAAACTAGGATACCGATACGACCAGCATCGGTATCAAATACTTTGACTTCGTCACCGCCTTCAATCACCCACGCGCTACGTTCATGCGGGGTAATGTGAATTTTGCGCTGCTCTTCAACCGTACCATCACGGCGGCATAGATAGCTGACATTATACAAGGTATCGTCGTCGTCCAAGAACGGCATAGAACCAGTGATGACGTTGACGTTATAGCTGACCGCCAAATGCGAAATCTCGTTTTTAAACCATTCGGTATAACCGGCCAAAAAGCGAATCGCTACGTTTTGATCAGTTGATTCGCACAGACCCATTAACGGCGCGTTAAAAAATTCTGGCAAACAAGCAAAGTCAGAGTTGTAATCAGCCATAATATCAACGAAGAATTCAACTTGTTGCAATAGCTCTTCAGGTGATTCAACCTCACGCATTTGCCACTGAATACCGCCGATTCTGACCTCTGATTTACGCGTATTGGGCTTATAATCTTGCGGCTCATAATAAATATTTGCCCATTCAAGTAAGGTCGCAAAACCTTTAGATTGGGCATCATCGGGCAAGTAAGCAGTCAAAATACGCTTAACAATAAAGCCATTTGATAACTGAAACGACAGCGCAGGGTCATGAATTTCACGAGCTTCAACGGCTTCAATATACTCACCAGGGGTTAAGTCTTGGTGATTGTGATAATTGGGAATACGACCACCAGCTAAAATAGCGCGGAAGTTTAACTGGCGGCACAGCTCTTTACGCGCATCATAAAGCCTGCGACCTAAACGATAACCACGATATTCGGGGTCGATTAACGCATCTAAGCCATAAATAGCGTCGCCATTAGGATTGTCTCTAATAATCTCTTTATGACCAATTAAGTCATCATAGGTATGCGGGTTAGAAAACTTGGTGTAATCAACGCGCATCGATAGCACAATACCAATCAGCTCATCATGGTCAAAGAGCGCAATTTGTCCTTCAGGGAAGGCGTCAATTAAGGTATGAATGGTGTTTTTTGACCACGCACCGCCTAAGTTGACATAAACGCGATCCATTAAAGCTTTCAGTTGTGGATAATCTTTTTTCTTAATCTCAGCTATGGTGAGGTGAAAGTCGTCTGGTTTTTCTATCTTACTCATAATGTTCCTGTCTGTCGTTTCTGTAAATCAGTGATAATAAATCAGTGGTAATAAATCGGTGTGAATAATAAAGCGATATTCATAGATGTTGATAAAGTGAGTCATAAAAAGGTGGCTATCAAAACTCGTCAGTAAAGCGCCTAATAAGCGGTTGGATATTGCTGCATTTACTAAATAAAAAAGCTAGCAACTCATTTTTGCTATAACTTTTCAGATAATAATGTCGAGAAAAATATACCAATAGGCGCATATAATCGTTACAATCAATTATCTTTGTATTTACAATAAGTTATAGCCAATAAGTTATAAACATTGCGTCTGTTATTATTAATTTTAATGAGGCGATTTAGCCCATTTACAAGTGCTTATCTTGGCACTGCATATTGCCCTTATTTTATAGGGTTTATACTGCTGTGCTAATAAATTCATTTTAACTGCTATGACGCTTAATCATGACTGACACTGCGCTGCTTATGATAGCAATTCCCGTAACCAATGACAGTCAAGCGGCGTAAATATTTGCTAGGTTTTTGTGACTTACTATCTTTTATGAATGATGCTTTTATTTGCTTAAGCGTCATCTTATTTGGCGCATTTTTTCAATTGCCTGTTACCGTGACCTTTTAGGATTTTTATTATGCCCCTAACTCATCCTAATGCCTTGAGTAAATTAGATGAAATAGCAGACACGGCCTTGGTACAGCTGGTGTATGTTAGCAGCTTGACGCTTGCCTCACGGTTGAATGCGACGATATTTGATGAAGTGGAAGGCCATGCGCGCGACTATAATGAACAGCATGGCATCACAGGTACATTATGTTATGGCAATGGTCATTTTTTACAATGTATGGAAGGCGAAAAAGCCAAAGTCGCGGCGCTTACCCAGCGTATCTTTGCGGATACCCGCCATAAAAATGTGCAAGTATTGCTCTTAAAAACCATTAAGCAGCGTCATTTTTCAGACTGGCGGATGCGTTTGCTGTTTTTAGAGCGTTGGTTGTGGTCACCAACGACTAAGCAGCAAGCCGCTCAACTGTCAGCATATTTGCCATTTGCGCCGCAAGATTGGTCGCCCGAGCGTACCGAGCAGTTTTTGCAGATTATCCAAACCTTTGATACTCCGCCACATATTAAAGCGGCAGGCATTACTTATAATGCGCTTGGCAATATGGTGCGTCATGTCGCCGCCCCGCATCAAGCCTTTTTAATGGTTCAAGGTTGTTTAAGTATATTGCTAATTATCGCCTTGGTACTGCTTTATTTATCATAAATATCTTATAGATTAACTACTTTTACGCTTTTCATCTTTTATAAAAATGATGCATGGCCAGCTCAATAGTAAAAAAGACGCTAGACTTAACGTTTAGCGTCTTTTTTTTATGACATCAAACTGATTGCAATAATAATAAATTCAAGCAATTACATATCAAAAATCTTACCACGATTCATAATATTATTGGGGTCAAAGACCTTTTTGACTTCTCGCAGATAATCAATCTCAGTCTCGCTACGGCTATAATTCAGATAGGGCTTTTTGGTCATACCAACGCCATGTTCTGCAGAGACCGAACCGCCGTATTTTTGTACCGTTTCAAACACGTATTTATTAACGATTTGGCATTCGCTAAAGAAATCATCTTTACTCATGTTTGCAGGCTTTAAGATATTAAGATGCAAGTTCCCATCACCGATATGACCGAACCAACAGACCTCAAAGTCAGGGTAGTTGCTACTGACGATATGATCAATCTCGGCGATAAACTCAGGCACATAGCTGATTAGTACAGAAACGTCATTCTTATAAGGGGTGAATACCGAGATGGTTTCAGAGATGTATTCGCGTAGCTTCCATAGCTCTTCTGCTTGCGCTAGACTCTGACTCATCACCCCATCAACGACCCAACCTTGCTCCATGCAATGCTCAAAGATTGCCATGGCTTTATCCATGATAGGCTCATAAGGCGCTTCAAACTCTAGCAGCGTATAAAATTTGGTACGTGATTCAAACGGCTCTTGTACTTGACCGTGCGCCATGAGCTTATCAATCGCCACATCATCAAAGAACTCAAACGCGGTCAAATCGATTTGTGCTTGAAAGGCAGAGAGTACATTCATGACATCATTAAAGCTGTCCATGCCTAAGACCATGACGTTTAAATCTTGCGGCTGACGCTCAAGCTTGATTTGGGCATGGGTCACTAAACCTAGCGTACCTTCGCTACCGATAAACAATTGACGCAAATCATAACCGGTGGCATTTTTCACCATACCGCGGTTAAGCTGCAAGATATCCCCTTTACCGGTAACAACAGTCAATCCCATAATCCATTGACGGGTCATGCCATATCGAATGACTTTAATACCGCCGGCATTGGTGCCGATATTACCGCCGATTTGACTTGAGCCAGCAGAAGCAAAGTCGACAGGGTAGTATAGGTCTTTTGATTCGGCAAATTGTTGTAGCTGCTGCGTGACGACACCGGCTTCAATCTCAACCATACGGTCGGCGGGATAAAACTGTCCGATATGATTCATTTTATCCATACTGACGACAATCTCACCATTAGCGGCAACTGCACCTGCGGACAATCCCGTACGACCACCACTTGGGGTCAATACCACATTGTGCTCATTGGCAAGCAGTACAATCGCTTGCACTTGCTCAGTGGTCTTTGGAAAGACAATTGCAGCAGCAGCAGGAGCAAAGTGCTTGGTCCAATCTTTGCCCCAGTGCTCTAAGCTTTCGCTATCGGTTTTTATTTGGCTGGTGTCAAACTGATGCACATCAAGCAAGTTGCTTAAGATGGTCTGGACAGCAGCAGTAGGGGTGGTAGCATTGTTTTGAGCGGTAGTGTTGCTTTGGCTAGCTAAAGAAGTCATGGTCAAATCTCGGTAGAAACGTAAGCGCTATGCATAAAAGGGATTATTATATCGCTAAATGGATATAACTCAGCGGTTATAACTGTGTTTATATAAATAATTGGGTTTATGGGTTTATATAAGCAACTGGGTTCATATAATTAATATAAGTATAAGTGAGCGCGTGTTGCAATGATAGATAGATATGCGGTCATGCGCCTAACTAGTGTAAGTAATATTCATAATTAAAAAAACAGTTTAATAAAATTTAGATACAGCGTTTGCATGCAAATTTTAAGTACAAGTTCTAAGTGTAAAGTTTAAGCGCAAACTCTAAGTACAAGGTTTAGATATCAGGTTTATATACCGTGATTCACTATAGCATAAAAAGTTTTCAGGCTTGATAAGCAATAATTCATCTAATCTGCTAACATCGCTGCCAAATTTTGTGTAAGATATCCAGACTGTTTTCGTTTCATCCATCATACTTATCCCACTGATGATTTTTATAAGACAATTATAGGACAGTTCTCACATGGCGTTATCACTACAAAAAGACAAAATCCGGTTTTTATTGCTTGAAGGTCTACATGACAATGCGTTAAAAGTATTGGAAGGGGCTGGTTATCATAACATCGAGAATATCAGTCACGCCTTAGATCAAGATGAGCTCATCGAAAAGATTAAAGATGCTCACTTCATCGGTATCCGCTCGCGCACGCAGCTGACGCGTGAAGTCCTTGAGCACGCACACAAGCTTATCGGTATTGGCTGCTTTTGTATCGGTACCAACCAAGTCGACTTGGACGCCGCTCGTGATTTGGGTATTCCTGTCTTTAACGCGCCATATTCGAACACCCGCTCGGTTGCTGAGCTGGTATTGGCCGAAGCCATCATGCTATATCGTGGTATCCCTGAGAAAAACGCCACCGTACATCGCGGCGGTTGGGGCAAGTCTGCGACCAATTCACATGAAGTACGTGGCAAGACTATCGGTATCGTCGGTTATGGCTCTATCGGCTCGCAATTGTCGGTATTGGCTGAAAGCTTTGGTATGAAAGTCATTTATCATGATGTCTTGACCAAATTGCCACTAGGTAACGCCGTGCAAGTAGGTAGCTTAGAAGAGCTGCTATCAACCGCTGATATCGTCACCTTGCATGTGCCTGATGTACCAAGCACCCGCTATATGATGGGCGCGGCGCAGTTTGCCCATATGAAAGACGGCAGCTACTTTATTAATGCGGCACGTGGTACTTGTGTTGAGATTGATGATTTGGCGGCAGTGCTTGAGTCTGGTAAAATCTTGGGCGCGGCGATTGACGTGTTCCCGAAAGAGCCAAAATCTGCTGATGAAGAGTTTGAGTCACCACTACGTAAATTTGACAACGTTATCTTGACGCCGCATATCGGTGGCTCAACGCAAGAAGCACAGGCGAATATCGGTCTTGAAGTTGCAGATAAGTTCGTTAGATACTCTGACCAAGGCGATACTGCAACTGCCGTAAACTTCCCAGAAGTTTCTGTGCCGTTTAAAGAAGGCTCGCATCGTCTGCTGCATATCCATAGAAACGTCCCAGGCGTACTATCACAGATTAACCGTCTGTTCGCCGAAGCGCATATCAACATTTTAGCGCAGAGCTTAATGACTGAAGGCGATGTGGGTTATCTGGTGATGGATGTGGATTATAACGATTCAACAGCTGCATTAGACCAGCTAAAAGACGTTGAAGAAACCATTCGCGTACGTATCTTGTTCTAAAATTAAGCGTTATTATTTAATTTTACAACTGGTATAAAAAAAGAGAGGCCCTATTAATAGGGCCTCTCTTTTTTATGGTTAATCATTTAAACGTCTAACATTCAAAGCAGGGTATGGCTTTAACTGATTAAGCTTTGGCTTTATTCGCCGCTTCCGCTTGGCGACGTGCCTCAATCTTAGCTGCTTTACGCTTTTCTATGACGTCCATGACATCGCTACCGATATGCGCTTCGCCACGTTTTTTCGCTAGCTGCATTTGATGTTCGCGCTCACGAAAGCGGGCTTTTTGTTCTTCAGTCGCTTTATCGATACAATGCGGGCACGACTCACCTTTGATATAGGCGGCGCTTTGCATGTCCTCGGCTGTAATCGGCATACGGCAAGCAAAGCATTGCTCGTAGTTGCCTTTTTCTAGGTTGTGATTGACCGACACACGATTGTCAAAAACGAAGCAATCGCCTTGCCACATAGAGTCGCTGGCGGGTACTTCCTCGAGGTATTTTAGAATACCACCTTCTAAGTGATATACCTCTTCAAAGCCTTGCTCACGCATGTAAGCGGTGGACTTTTCACAGCGAATACCACCAGTACAGAACATGGCGACTTTTTTATGTTTCGCTGGGTCGAGCTCTTTTGCCACGTATTCTGGAAACTCGCGGAAGGTTTCGGTGTTTGGATTAACGGCATTTTGAAACGTACCGATTTGAACTTCATAATCGTTACGGGTATCAATCAAAATAACGTCAGGATCTGAGATAAGCGCATTCCATTCGCTTGGTTTGACATAGCGACCAACCGATTGTAATGGGTCGATATTTTCAACACCCATGGTGACGATTTCTTTTTTAAGCTTCACCTTAGTGCGATAAAAAGGCTGTGCATCAGTATAAGATTCTTTAAAAGTAAAGCTGCCAATCGCTTCGATACTGCGCAAATAATCTAAGACATTATCAATACCTTGGCGGCTACCAGAAATTGTGCCGTTAATGCCTTCGCTGGCCAGTAATAAAGTGCCTTTGACATCATTATCAAGCATGGTATTTAAAATTGGCTCACGATATTGCTCAAAATCGCTAAAGCGCGTGAACTTATAAAGTGCGGCAACGACGATGTTATTGGTTACGCTATCGTAAGCAGGCGCTGCTTTGTTATCAGTTGCAGTGCTTTGTTGGATGCTGCTATTTTTGGTATGGCTGTCTTGATTGGTACTCATGTTTTTCTCCTGCTGGCTAGGTCGCAAACCTAGTGCATTGGGTTTAAGGTGCTTTTTAAAATTAACGGTTAAAATGAATTGGTAAGATTCATAACACTAGCGCAATTGTGGAATTCGTTAATGCGCGCGTAGTTTAACAAATTTTGGGAAGATTTTGGAGGTTTTATCATTCTAAAATCTCATAGAAATATGAGAGATAATAAAAATGGCAAACAAAAAAGCCCAGTACGATGATACTGAGCTTATTTAATATTCATGGCGTAAAATCGAAGTTTAGCTTATTGGTTTACGCTTTACTTACTTTGAAACCAAGTATCGGCTTTGCTACGGGCACTAGCAATGTCTGAGCTTGATAAGTTCAATGCTAGCTGACCGATTTTACCGCGAGCTTTGTTACGTACTTTTTCATCGAGCATACCGTCACGGGCAGCCAAGTCGTACCATTTATAAGCATCAACTAGGTTTTTTTGCTTCTCATCTAGCAAAGCAAGCGTATAGCTGGCACGGTTATCGCCGCGCATTGCCGCTTTTTCTAACCAAAGGCGTGCCTGCTGTAGGTTTGGTTGGACACCTTCACCGCGCAAGTACATGATGGCAAGATTCAACTGAGCAGGGGCAACGCCTTGCTGAGCTGCTTTGGTATACCATTGGACAGCTTGTTGGGTATTTTGAGCAACGCCTTCGCCTTTTTGCAAACGCTTGGCTAAGTAAAACTGAGCGTGATTGTTACCTTGCGCAGCGCTGGCAGACAGCTCACTGATAGGCATTAGCTCAAAACGTGAGGTATCAAGTGGCACGTTTGATATTAACTCAGCGTTGGCAAGGCCCGCACAAGAAAACAGGGCAGTAAACAACGCAGCTTTTAATAATTTCATAGCAGCTCCAAAATTAGGCAGTTAATAAGCAAAAGAAAAGTTGCACCGCTAAAAATTGTCTCGCTAAAGACAGTTAGACGGCGATAACAATTAGGTGAAATCTTGCAATACCAACTTACCTAATCATTAGCAAAATAATTCGTATTGGTAGTGTTTCATATCGGTAGTGTCATAGTCGTCCCTGATTAACCCGACAAACGGTCGTAATTAGGGGGTGATTGACACTATTTCGCTAGCTTAACACCCAAACTTACGAAACTCAAATACTAATTACAGGATTTAATTCCTAACTGTACCGCATTGTCCTCAATAAAATCATAGAGTTACTGAAGGGTAAGAAAAAATTAACAATCGCTTAAGATTAAAATAGGTAGTAATGGCGTTAAATTCACTTTAATAAACGACAAAAAATACGATTATTAATCCCGTTTTTGCTTGCTAACACGATAGATAGCGACGTCTGCTAAAAGGTTAGGGGCTTGGCGTATTAATGCGGTCATTAGAGGGTTATGACCTTTTTCCGAATCACTGACAGCAAAGCGGTTTATGATATGAATATCATGCTGCGCGCACAGCTGCTCAAAGTCCTTAAAGGTACACAGATGAATATTTGGGGTGTTATACCACTCATAAGGCAACGCTTCTGAAACTGGCATTAGACCTTTTAAGCCCAAATGCAGGCGGTTTTGCCAATGGGCAAAGTTAGGGAAGGTAATGACGGCTTCGCGGGCGACGCGTAGCATATCGAGCAATAATACATCAGGCGCTTTTACCGCTTGTAGCGCTCGTGCCATAACGACGGTATCAAAGCTATCATCTGCGAAACGGCTTAAGCCATCGTTGAGGTCTTGCTCGACGATAGATAGGCCTTTAGTAATGGCTTCATTGATTTTGTCTTCGTCAATCTCAAGTCCATAACCGGTCACGCCTAGATTTTGCTGTAAATGCGCGAGTAGCTCACCATTGCCGCAGCCTAAATCAAGCACATGCGAGTGCGGTGCAATCCAACGCTCAGCCAATTGATGGTCCATTCTCATGAGCGTGCTCCTTTGGCTATCATGCTATTAGCAATAAATGGCGCGGTCAAAAAGCCTTTAACAGCACCCATATAACGCGGAATATCAAATAAAAACGAATCATGACCGTGCGGGGCATCGACATTGATATAGCTGACCGGCTTACCAGTCGCCATTAATGCATCGACAATCTCTTGTGAGCGCTCGGGCGCAAAACGCCAATCGGTGGTAAATGACACCACCAAATACTGACACTGCGTATGAGCGAAGGCGACTTTAAGTGCGCTTAGCTCTTTTTCGGCAGATTCAGCTTTTACTGATGCGGATTCTAATGTTACGGCTAATGGATAGTCACGCGTCGGGTCAAAATAATCCAAGGCTTTGGTCATCAGCAGATAGGTATTGGCATCGAAGTTTTCACTAAAGCGTTCGCCTTGATAGCGCAAATAGCTCTCAACTTGAAACTCAACATCATAGCCATACATAAACTTGCCAGATTTTAAATCACGACCAAACTTTGCCTTCATCGCGTCATCAGTCAAGTAGGTGATATGACCAACCATACGCGCAAGAATAAGCCCGCGACGAGGATAAGTGCCTGCCTGCAAATAGCGTCCGTCTTTAAAATCAGGGTCAGATAAAATAGACTGACGTGCAACTTCATTAAAGGCGATGTTTTGCGCAGAAAGCTTTGGTGTACTGGCAATAACCACGCAGCGTTTTAACCGCTCTGGATAATCGACCGACCATTGCAGGGCTTGCATACCGCCCATAGAGCCGCCGACGATGGCATGCCAAACCTCAATGCCCAAACGGTCTGAGAGCATGGCTTGGGTTTTTACCCAGTCTTTAATGGTGACGAGGGGAAAGTCAGGGCCATAAACTTGTGGCTCGCTGTTCTCATTATTCTTGTTTGTGCTTTTTTGACTTGAATTGACGGTGTCAGGATTGATGGTCGTTGGACCGGTAGAACCAAAGCAGCTGCCGATATTATTGACGCACACGACAAAAAATTGATTGGTATCAATGGCTTTATTAGGGCCAATCATATTGTCCCACCAACCCGCTTTTTTATCGTCGTCACTATGAAAGCCTGCCGCATGATGGCTACCTGATAAGGCGTGACAGATAAGGATGGCGTTCGATTTGTCGCTATTGAGCGTGCCATAAGTTTCAAAGATTAAATCGAATGAGGGCAGGGTGCGATTGCACTCCAAGGTCAACGGCTCAGCGAAATGAAAAGTCTGCGGCGTGACGATGCCAACTGAGCCTACCGAACCGACGGTATCGGTTGCATTAGCAGCATGATTAGGGGAATGCTCACTGGTACTATCAGAACGTGCGCTCAAAGCTACCTCACAAAACAACAGTTATGGATAAAACAATAGTCATGGATAAAAAAACAGTTATAAATAAAACAAACCTAGGATGGCGACAGTAATTGGTCTAACTAGTTTATTGTTATAAGCTTGTCTATTGTATGGCGATGTGCGTAGGAGTACAACCTTCGCGCCAAGTCTTTATTTTAAGCGTCGATTAAGGGCAGTATCAAGGCAAGTATCAAGGCAGGTATCAAAGTACGTATTAAAGTGTATAACGGTTGCCTTTACCATGCGTTCTGCTCTTATAAAATGCTACACTAAAGGCGAACAATAGCAGCCATTTTAAACCTTATAATATCTCGTTTATAAGCTTCTCTGCTTGCTCGTTATGTCTCTATCTAATATATTTCCTGATGATTTAATAAGTGAATAAATAATACTCTATGAAACCTAAATTGCCGCCACGTATTGCCGTCTTGTTAGTCAACCTAGGTACGCCTGATGAGCCGACTGCACCAGCCGTACGCCGCTACCTCAAACAGTTTTTATCTGACCCGCGCGTGATTGAAATTCCTAAATTCTTATGGGCAATTATTCTAAACCTGTTTGTGTTGCCAAGCCGCCCTAAGCGGGTCGCAAAGGCTTATGCCAGTATTTGGGAAGGTGATTCACCCATTCGCAAAATACTAAAAAGTCAGGTTGAGCTGTTAGAGCCGCGCTTGGCTGATAGTGTGGCGCCATTTCGGGTGTCTGTGCATCCGGCGATGAGCTATGGCAATCCTGGCCTGCCTGATGTGATGGATACCTTGCGTAGCGAAGGCGTTGATCATTTTGTTATCTTGCCATTATTTCCGCAGTATTCGGCATCATCTGGCGGTGCGGTATATGATGCGTTAACCAAATGGACGCTCAAGCAACGTAACTTGCCAAACTATAGCATTGTCAAAGATTACTTTGCCCATCCGCTTTATATCAAAGCATTGGCCAATTCGATTCGTCGTTTTCAAGCGGAACATGGCAAGCCTGAAAAGCTGATGTTTAGCTTTCATGGGATTCCGCAGCCTTACGCCGATAAAGGTGACCCGTATCCAAAACGTTGTAAATGTACCGCCGCGCAAGTCGCGCACGAACTTGGTCTGCAAGATGACGAATGGATTATCAGCTTTCAGTCGCGCTTTGGTAAGCAAGAATGGGTCAAGCCTTATACCGATGTGGTATTAGAGGATTGGGGCAAATCTGGGGTGCGTTCAGTACAGGTAATTAGTCCGGCGTTCTCCGCCGATTGCTTAGAGACATTGGAAGAGTTGGCGATTGAGAATCGTGATAATTTTCTTAATGCTGGCGGGCAAGAATATCATTATATTCCAGCGTTGAATCTTGATGAAGCGCATATTGATTTGCTAGAAGCATTAAGCTTGCCTTTGGTCAAAGGCTGGGCAGGAACCTTGGATGGCTGGGCTTAAATGTTTTCTTTAGCCATAAAAAATACCGGACATAATGTTCGGTATTTTTTTCTGAATTATTTTCTATTTTACGAATAGGTGATTTCTAAAAATTGTCATCATTAGAAATCTTTGCCGCATCTCTGTCTGCAGTATCAACAATATTAGGATAGTCTTTATCGTCTAAATTGTCTTCGACCAAGACTTCATCAATCCGAGCTTCATCAATATTTTGCCGATGCATCGGCGTCAGCCCTTGAGTTGCGTCTGTTCCAACTTCTGAGTTATTAAATCCTGCGCTATTATCAATCATATCGTCATTATCAAAGGTGTGCAGCATAGGGTTGTTCAAATCAATCTCTTGGCTACCGACTTCGTTGTCATTCATATTGTCGTCACCTTCAATATGATCCATCTCTTCTGGTAGTGGGGTTTTTGTATTGTCCATGGTTGTGTCCTCATTATAGTTATAAATGCCATTCACGTTATTATTGGTCATTGGTAAGCTCTGCTTATCAGTGTGCCGCGTTATGATGGTAACTGATAGTAGTAAGGTGTCACAGGATGTTCAAAAAATGTAAGAAGACAAGTCTATAAAGGCAAAAAAACGGCTGCCCATATTGAGCAGCCGTTATTTAGTTGTTATCGTTAATAAAGGTTTTGCTGGTTGATAACCTTAGCGAGTAGACAATTTCCGTTAACTGGCTTTGCACGGTGCATGATAATTTTGTTGAGGTAAAAAATGTCTCTCAAACTCACCGAGTTTAAATGTCCATAAATAAATCAAGGCAATTACATAAACGCCGGTCTCTGCGATTTCTTCTACTATCTCGCCAATGCTTTCTGGTATAAAAATGGCATTTTCACCCATATATTCTAACAGTGCTAAGGCAACCACAGCGATATATAGCGACACAGGAACTTTTTTTAATACCGTCCACAGATAACGCCAACTATAAGCTAATAAGCCCACAATCAGCAGATACACCGTTAACAGCACAGCGTCTTCCCACCAATCGTACGAGTGATTCATAAATTTAAAACCACTAGGAATCAAGAGCTCGGGCACATAGTTCAACTCACGACGAATCACAGCAAAAAACGTCAATACGGATGCCAACCAAAAATAGTGCCCCAGTTTCAGCTCACTCTGTATCACATACTGAACGCAGCGTAATATGCACGCGATTAATATGATAATACCCGGTAATTCGATGATGCCATCTGCAATCAAAATAAAGCTTCCTAGTTTTCAAAAATGAAAAAAGTGAGCGCACAGGCTCACTTTAAACCGTTATTAATATGTTAAAAATTAATATATATAAAAGTAACGTGTGCTTGTTATACTGCTAAGAGTCATTGCACAGCTATGGCAGAGTATAAACGCCAGTGTTCAATTACCATCTTTAGCTGCATTAATAGAAGCATTAATAGCAGTATTAAATGCCATTATAACTGCCTTTGTTTGCACGATTAATGCGCTTCATCCCAGTTCTGACCACTATCTGTTTCAACTAATAACGGTACAGCAAAATCTACCTGCCAACCTTTTTCAACAGCAGTGTTAGTTAAGACGTCTTGCATGGCATCAGTAATAAGCTTGCTGATTTCATCGACCTTGTCGCTATCGACTTCAAACACCAGCTCATCATGGACCTGTAGCAGCATTTTGGCTTGCTCTTTTGGCAACACTTTATCAACAGCAATCATGGCAAGTTTAATCAAGTCAGCTGCCGAACCTTGTAATGGCGCGTTAATCGCCGCACGTTCAGCGCCTTGTTTGACCATGCGATTGCTATGGGTGATATCAGGTGTATAAAGCTTACGGCCCAATATGGTCTCGACATAGCCTTTATCATGGGCGCTGGCACGAGTATTAATCATATAGTCTTTGACACCCGGATAGCGCTTAAAGTACATATCGATATAGTCTTGCGCCTCACTGCGGCTCATTTGTAGCTGCTTGGCAAGACCAAAAGCGCTCATGCCATAGAGTAGGCCAAAGTTAATGGCTTTGGCATTACGGCGCTCGGTCGGGGTGACATCAGTAACCTCTTTGCCTAGCACTTCAGCTGCGGTGGCTGCGTGAATATCTAATCCTTCGTTAAAGGCATGAGTCAGGTTTTTATCGCCTGAAAAATGCGCCATTAAACGTAATTCAATTTGTGAATAATCCGCAGCCAAAATAACGCGACCTTCTGGCGCGATAAAGGCTTGACGAATTAGGCGTCCGGTAGCAGTACGAATCGGAATATTTTGTAAGTTAGGATCAGTTGATGACAGACGACCGGTACTGGTCAGTGCTTGATGGTAGCTCGTATGCACGCGGTCAGTCTGCGCATCTGCAACATTATCAAGCGCATCGGTATAGGTGCTTTTGAGCTTAGATAGGCCGCGATATTCAAGGACAATTTCCACTAATGGGTGATCAATTTTTGATAATACCGCTTCACCCGTAGAGTATTGCCCTGACTTGGTTTTTTTACCACCAATGACGCCAAGCTTATCAAACAGCATCTCACCAAGCTGCTTTGGTGAGCCGAGATTAAACTCTTCTCCAGCGATTTCATAAGCACGTTTTTCAAGCGCAATGATTTCTTCATCAAAACGTTTTGATAGCTCATTTAAGAATGGGCGCTTAATTAAAATACCGTGGGCTTCCATTTGGCAGAGTATTTCGGCAGTTGGAATCTCTAGCTCATGTAGTAGTTTGGCGTTATTTTCGTCATCAGACAGTTTCTTATTAAAGACATCAAACAGCTGATAAGTAATATCGGCATCTTCGCAAGCATAGTCGCTGGCAATATCGATGGCTACTTGGTCAAAGCTAACTTGCTTAGCGCCTTTACCAGCGACATCCTCGAAGCTGATAGTCTGTGTTTGTAGATAATGGCGCGCCAAGTCATCCATACCATGACGAGTGATGGCGGCATTGATGACGTAGCTGGCAAGCATGGTATCCATCGCCCAGTTATTAGGGCTGGCATGAATGCTGCCTACTAAATCAATATTATAATGACTGAGAATATGGGCATCATATTTGAGATGTTGACCGATTTTACCGATGTTTGGATTTTCTAAGATAGGTTTGAGCTTTGCTAATACCGTATCGCAATCAAGCTGCTTTGCCGTTAGCTCATCACCTTCTAAGCGATGCGTGAGCGGTACATAATAGGCTTCGTGCGCTTTTACCGCAAAAGACAAACCAACCAACTCAGCCTGACGCCAATAAACACTGGTCGTTTCGGTATCGATAACAAAATGCGGTGCGTCTGCTAATAGCTTAACCAAGCTATCAAAGGCAGGCTCATCTAAAATCGTATGCCACGCTCTATCATGACTTTTACTATCGGTGATATTGTCGATGGTGCTTGACTGTAAGGATTTAGCGATTTGTGCTTGTGATTCAGCATCCGCCTGACTATTGGCGACACTTTGCGAACCATTGGCTGGGTGATTGGGGTGATCCAGTGAGGCCAGCTCATTTCTAAATTCAAGCTCAGTATATAGCGCTCGTAGCTCATCGATATGCGCGCAAGGGTCGGTATTGATTTTTAAATCTTGCCAGTCTTGGCCAATTTCTAAATCAGTAACAATAGTTGCCAGCTGCGCATTCATAGGGATATCATCAGCGTATTCCACCAGATTTTTGCCCGCACGCCCTTTGATATCAGCAACGTTTTTGAGCATGTTGTCGATACTGCCATACTCATTAAGCAAATCTTTGGCAGTCTTTTTACCGATGCCAGGTACGCCTTTGATGCCGTCAGAGGAATCACCCATGAGGGTCAGAAAATCAATCATCTGCTCAGGATTAATACCGAATTTTTCGACCACGCCTGCGCTATCGGTAATTTTACCGGTAAAGCTGTCTTCTAATATCACGCAGTCATTAATCAGCTGCATCATATCTTTATCACCCGTGGAGATGACCACGTGATGACCTTCAGCGACGGCACGATAAGCGAGGGTACCGATGATATCATCGGCTTCTGCGCCTTCGATACGGAGTAAGGGGATTCCTAGAGCGGCAACTAAGCTATGGATATACGGAATCTGCTCGGCAAGCTCCACATCCATTTTGGGACGGTTGGCTTTGTATTCCTCTGACATCGCGTGACGAAAGGTCGGTGATTTGGTATCAAAGCAGACCGCCATATGGGTTGGGTGATAGCGGCGCATTAATTTCAATAGCGCATTCAACGTTCCACGTATGGCGTTGGTTATCAGACCTTGAGAGTTTTGCATGGTCTTTGGCAAGGCGTGATAAGTGCGAAACAGATAGTAAGAGCCATCGACCAAAATAAAGGGCGGCTGGTTTTTATCCACATGACTGGTATCCATCGTCGCCACATTTGGCATGGAGGCAAAGTTTGGTAGCGTATTGGGATTAATGGGCGAGTGCGAGTTGTGGTCGTTGGCAGTCATAAAAAGTCACTTATCAAATATGGGGCAGCAAGTATTGAGTAAAAAATTGGATAAAAAGATACCTTCATTATAACGATAAAAAATCTTCTTGCCGAATTGATGGCAAACTAATCAATGGATGGTGAAAATAATAAACAGTTACGATGTTGATGAGCTAAATTCGTCACCAATAAAAAAAGAACCCAGACCAGCTGAGTTCTTCTTATATATTTAATAGCTGTATATATTTCACGATATCGTCGTTATTTAGCGCTTATTTTACTTCTGAAGTCACTTCGCTATCGACATTACCATGGGTAGCTTTAGAATACGGGCAGACTTTATTGGCTTTCTCAACCAACTGTTGGAATTCATCCGCTGATAGTTCTGTATTTTCACCAATCACATGGATTTTAACGGCCAATTGAAAATCTAGACCTTCACCTTTCATCAAATCTACCGATACTTCAGTGGTAGAGTCAAACTTTGCTTTTTCTACCCCTTTGACGGCAGCAAGTGCACCATCAAAGCAAGCCGCATAGCCCATGGCGAATAGTTGCTCTGGATTGTTGCCTTCTTTACCAGAACCCGGTGCAACCATA